>NZ_BKCL01000009.1:0-91560 GCF_008579125.1 Iodidimonas gelatinilytica
CGAGATCGATGCCGCTGGCATCTTCCATGGTGCGGAAGAAATCGGCAGGCATGGGGCGCTTGAACCACCAGCGTTGCGCATATTCGCGGAAAGCGAAATCGAAGGCTTCGCGGCCCATCACCGTTTCGCGCAGGATGTTGAGCGCAATGGCGGGTTTGCCATAAGCATTATTGCCAAATTGCAGGATCGATTCCGATTGGGTCATGATCGGCACCTGATTGGGTGAGATCATATAGTCCACGATGTCGTAGGCATGGCCCCGACGCGAGGGATAATCTTCTTCCCATTCCTGCTCTGCCAAAAATTGCAAGAAGGAATTCAGGCCCTCGTCCATCCATGTCCAATTGCGCTCGTCGGAATTGACGATCATGGGGAACCAGTTATGCCCCACTTCATGGATCACCACGCCGATCAGGCCATATTTGGCGCGGCGGGAATAGGTGCCGTCTTTTTCAGGACGCGGACCATTGGAGGTGATCATGGGGTATTCCATGCCGCCGCCGATAGGGCCATTGACGGAAATCGACACCGGATAGGGATAAGGTACGGTCATGCGGCCATAGGTTTCCAGTGCCTGCAAGATCGCCGGGGTGGAATATTTGTCCCACAAAGGCATGCCTTCGTGGTAGAAAGACATGGCCATGACGGTGCGGCCATCGCGCTCATGATGACCCTGGGTATCCCAGACGAACTTGCGGCTGGAGGAAAAGGCAAAATCACGCACATTTTCCGCCTTGAAATGCCAGGTGCGGGTTTCGTCGGTGCCTTCTTTTTGATTGTCTTCGGCTTCTTCACGGGTGACGATGAAGACCGGCTTTTTGGCGGTTTTGGCTTTTTCCAAGCGATCGCGTTGCTTTTTGCTCAGCACATCTTGAGGGTTTTGCAAAACGCCGGTAGAGGCAACGATATGGTCCGCAGGAACGGTGATTTCCACATCATAATTGCCAAATTCAAGGGTGAATTCGCCCCGACCAAGGAAGGCCTTGGTGTTCCAGCCATGCACATCGGTATAGGCCACCATGCGGGGGAACCATTGGGCGATGAAATAGATGTAATTGCCATCGTCCTTGAAATATTCCCAGCCGCCCCGGGCGCTCATGGCTTTGCCTTCGGGGATTTTATAGTGCCAATCGATGGAAAATTCGATGGTTTCCCCGGCCGCCAAAGGTGTGGGCAGATCAATGCGCATCACTGTGTCGCGCACGATATGAGGCAGGGATGCACCATTTTTGCCTTTTACGGATGTGATCTTGTGACCAAGCGTGCCTTCATCGGCGATCATCAGCATACGCAAGGCGTTCATGCTCATATCGGTTTTGGAAGCCTGGGTCAGCGTTGCCCAGGCATTGGAATGCTTGGCAAAGCGGTTCTGGTCCAGTTGCAGCCACAAATAAGACAATGTATCGGGTGAATTGTTCTTGTATGTGATGGTTTCGGAACCGGTCAGGGTTTGTGTTTCATCATCAATGGAAACGCGGATCTTATAATCGGCTTCCTGTTGCCAGTAGGCATGGCCGGGCGCACCCGATCCTGTGCGATAGCTTGTGGGTGTGGGCCAGACTTCTTCCATTTGACGGAAGGCATCATGATGGCCGTTTTTGGTTTGCTGTATGGGGTGTGCAAAGGCGGAGGCCGCCACAAAAAGCAGGGGCAACAGAAGAAAGATGCGCATGAAACAGGTCCCTTGAGAGTGTCTGGCTTATGCCGGATCGCAATTTCTTATTTGAGTCCTTTTAAAGACTAGCCGAAGAATGGACCAGATCGCAATGCTACTTGCTATCGGCCGGCAGACACAAAGCTGTCAATATGTGACCCTATTGCGAAATCTATATGAAATGACAGTGGCTTGGGATTGTCCCGAAGGAAAATATAATGGCGGACCAGACGAAAAAGCGTACATTATTCGTACGGCAAGCGCAGTTCGCGGATATCGACGCGATCGTGGCTTTGTTGAAAAAAGCCTATCCCACCATGGAAACCATGGTGCCGGAAAATCTGCGCGGTCCTTTGAGTCGCTTTCCGCAGGGGCAGTTCGTTGCCCTTTATGACGGGGCGATCGTGGGGGTGTGCCTTACGTTTCTTGTCAGCGAAGATATTGCGCTCAAGCCCCATAGTTGGTCGGAAATCACGGGCAATGGCTTTGCTTCGCGCCATGATCCCGATGGGGATGTGCTCTATGGCATGGAAGTGGCCGTGGACCCCGATGCGCGCGGCCTGAAAATCGGCCAAAGGCTTTATGATGCCCGCAAAAAGCTGGTGCGAGAACTGAAAATCAAAGGAATCGTGTTTGCCGGACGGATGCCCGGCTATGCCCGCCGTCGCCGCCGCTTCTCAAGCCCGGAAGCCTATCTGGAAGCGGCAGAAAACCGGCAGGTGCGTGATTCCGTTTTGGGATTTCAATTGCGCAATGGCTTCAAACCGGTGCGGATATTGAAGAACTATCTGCCCATGGACAAAGAAAGCATGGGCTTTGCGGCCTTGATGGAATGGCGCAATCCCGATATCGCCAATACCGAGCAGACCAAAGGCGTGCACAGCACCCGGTCTGGCGGACGTCCGGTGCGGGTGGCCACGGTCCAGATGAAAATGCGTGCGGTTACATCTTTTGACGGGTTTTTGAGCAATGTGGCGTATTTCGCCGAGGTGGCCAGCGATTATCATGCCGATTTCGTGGTGTTCCCGGAATTGTTCACGCTGCAGCTTTTGTCTGCCGAGCCAAAGAAACTGACCCCGCAAGAAGGCATCGAAGCCCTGACAAAATATGCCGCGCAATTTCGCGAAACATTGCGGGATATGGCCATGCGCCTCAATATCAATATCATCGGTGGCTCGACGCCGGTGCGCATGGATAATGGGGATGTGAAAAACATCAGCTATGTGTTTTTGCGCGATGGCGCGGTGCATGCGCAGGATAAAATCCATCCCACGCCCAATGAACGGTTTTGGTGGAATATCAAAGGCGGCTCGAAAGTGGCGGCCATTCCCACCGATTGTGGCATGATCGGGGTGCTGATTTGCTATGATAGCGAATTCCCGGAATTGGCGCGCCGCTTGGTGGATCAGGGCGCCTTGATCCTGTTTGTGCCTTTTTGCACCGATGAACGGCAAAGCTATTTGCGGGTGCGGTATTGTGCCCAGGCCCGCGCCGTTGAAAATCAAAGCTATGTGGTGTTGGCGGGCAATGTGGGGAATTTGCCCAATGTGGAAAACATGGACATTCAATATGCTCAAAGCTGCATCCTGACCCCGTGCGACTTTCCCTTTGCCCGTGATGGTATTGCCGCCGATACCACCCCCAATTCGGAAACCGTGGCCTTTGCCGATCTGCATCTGGATGATCTGGTGCGAGCGCGCAATTCGGGAACGGTGACCAATCTCAAGGACCGGCGCTATGATCTTTACCGCATCGATTGGGAGCGCAAAGAAGCAGAAGAGGCCGAAGAAAACTAGGGCTTAGGGGGCTGATCCTAATCATGCGAGTGATCGGCACATCCTTCGCGTTCGATCTGGATGGTGGAATGGGTGATGCCATAATGGTCTGACAAAAATCTCTTGATGCGTATCAGAGTGTCGTCGGCATTGTCTTTGGAATTGATTTCGATATGAACGGTCAGCATGGGGCGTTCTATCGTTAACAGCCATACATGCAAATGATGCACACCGGTCACCTGCGGGATGGCCTGGATCAGCTTGTCGCGCAATTCATCAAGATCCAGATGTTCCGGCGCGCCTTCCATCAGGATATTCAGGGTGCGTTTTGTCAAAGACCATCCCGCCCGCACCAAAAGCATCGCCACCAGCAAGGACAGGATCGGGTCGATGGGTGTCCATCCGGTGAGCACAATCACAAGACCGGCGATGATAGCGGCGATGGAGCCAAGAATATCGCCAATGACATGCCATAAAGCGGCGCGGATATTGAGATTGTCCTGATCCGCCCCGTGCAACATGCGAAAGGCCACCAGATTGACCAAAAGACCGACAATCGCCACAGCCAGCATTGGCCCGCCCAGCACCGGGGGCGGGGTGATCAGGCGCTCCACCGCTTCCCAAAGAATCCATCCGACCAAAATCAGCAGCGCAAGGCCGTTTATGAAAGCGGCCACCACCTCGAACCGGTAATAGCCATAGGTTTTGGCATGATCGGTGGGCCTGCGTGACAGGCGAAAGGCCGTCCATGCCAAAGCAAGGGCTGCCGCATCGGTCAGCATATGCCCCGCATCGGCCAAAAGGGCCAAAGAGCCGGAAAGCAGGGCGCCCGCCACCTCTACCAGCATGAAACCGGCGATTAAAAGCATGGCCCAAAAGGTGCGCCGTTCATTGCGGCTATTTATGGGGCCGGAATGGTGATGGTGCGGATGCTTGTGATGATGCGCGTGCTGGCTGGCCATGGACTTTGTTCGGCTGAAAACGGGGTGTCAGCCTCGCGCGGCGAAGGCTTGGGGTCAAGAGCCGCTTTGACAGACAGCAAATGGCACGCCATCCTGAAGCCGCCTTGCAGCCTGATCGTGCTTGCAACACCATAAAAGAGGAGACACAAACCATGTCGGACCGCTGGAGATCACTGATTGTCCCTGCTTTGCTTTTGGCGTCTGCACCACTTGCCGCTCAAAGCCAGACGGATGCAGAAATCCACAAGGCCGTGGCATCGGATTATGTCTATCTGGAAAATCTGTATACGCATCTTCATGCCAATCCCGAACTCTCCTTCCAGGAGGCCAATTCGGCAGCACGGATGAGCGAAGAGCTGCAATCATTGGGCTTCGAGGTGACGCCCAATGTGGGAGGGCACGGCCTTGTGGGCGTTTTGAAAAATGGCGAAGGACCAACGCTGTTGATCCGCGCCGATATGGATGCGTTGCCGGTGCAGGAAATGACCGGAAAACCTTATGCGTCAACCGTTACGGCTGTGGAGCAAAACGGTGAGGACGTGCATGTGATGCACGCTTGCGGCCATGATGTGCACATGACGGTTTTTGTGGGTACGGCGCGGCGTCTGGCGGCGATGAAAGATCAATGGTCCGGAACTTTGGTGATGATCGGCCAACCGGCGGAAGAGCGCGGAGCCGGGGCAAAAGCGATGATCTCTGATGGATTGTTCCAGCGTTTCCCGCTCCCTGATTATAATATCGCACTTCATGTCAGTTCTTCTTTGGAAGCGGGGCGGATTGCCTATGTACCGGGCTTTGCGCTGGCCAATGTGGATTCGGTGGATATCACGGTGAAGGGTGTGGGCGGCCACGGGGCCTATCCCCACAGCACCAAAGACCCCATCGTTCTTGCCAGCCAGATTGTGATGGGGCTGCAAACCATTGCCAGCCGCGAAGTGAACCCGCAGGATTCGGTGGTGGTGACTGTCGGCTCCATCCATGGTGGTGCCAAGCACAATGTGATCAGCGGTCAGGTGAAGATGCAGCTTACGGTGCGGAGCTATTCCGATGAAACCCGCGCTTATGTGCTGAATGCGATCGAACGCATTGCCCATAATACGGCTCGCGCGTTCGGCCTTCCCGATGATCTGCTGCCGGTGGTTGAGGTGAAAGATGAATATACACCGGCCACCTATAATGATCCGCAGCTTACCAATCGTTTGGCAAAGGCTTTGTCGGACCATCTGGGGGCGGAAAATGTGGTAAAAAGCAATCCGGTCATGGGCGGAGAGGATTTCGGGCGCTATGGCCGCGAAGGCATCCCCAGCGTGATTTTCTGGTTGGGCGCGGTCGAGCCGGAAAAGGTGGCGGCGGCCCGTCGCGGCGAGATTTCGTTGCCGTCTTTACATTCTCCTTATTTCGCACCTTTGCCTGAACCGACCATCAAAACCGGGGTTGCGGCCATGACCCATGCGGCAGTCACGCTATTTGGTGGGGAATAGGCGCTTTTGAAATGTGATTATAAGGGGGGTGTCCGAAAAACATGCGGCATGGATTGACCTTTATGAAGAGAAGGGTTCATGCTGGTGACATCATATGACCGATATCCAAGGAGAGGAGAGCATCTATGTCTTCAAATGCCTTGTCTGTGGTTTTTCGCGGTCTTGACCATTCCGATAGTCTGGAAAAGCGCATTCGCGCGGAATCGGAAAAGCTGGAGCGATTTTTCGATCGCATCACCGGTGGCACGGTCACGGTGGAATTGCCCCATCGCCATGAAGGAAAGTCCCAAAAATTCAGCGTTCATATCCATCTGACCATTGCCGGCCTTGATGATGTGACCGTTAGCCATGAATCCGGTCCGAAATCTGTGCATGAAGATGCCCATAAGGCCGTGCATGATGCCTTCGCCGCCGCAAAACGGCAGTTGAAAGACAAGGTGAATCGTATGCAGGACAAGAAAACGAGGCAGCAATCCGATATTGCTTTTAGTGCATCCGGTGGTGTTTAGGCGCTGGCATAATAGACCGCTGTAGCGCTTCGTTTGACGAAAGGAGTGGCTATGATCCCCGGCAATGGCCCATCAGGGCAATTGGAAGACGATGAAAGCCTGCTTAATGTTACGGTGAGTACCGTGTCGCACATCATTGAACGGGCACAGGAGGCCTATGCGGATATGCCGCAAGGTGATGACAGTGGTGTGGATGTCACCGAACGCGTGGTGCGGAAGCGGATTTCAATGAACTGGCCTTGTTTATCGACGATCTGAACGAGGAAGAGCGGATCGATCTGGTGGTTCTGATGTGGGTGGGACGAGGCACATTCGGGCCGGATGAGCTTGAACAGGCCCGGCGTGATGCCAGCCGCGAGGCAACCCACGCCACATCCGAATATCTGTTGTCCACGCCTTTGGTGGCGGTCTATCTGGCCGATGGGCTGGAAGCTTTTGGTTTGGAAGTCGAGGCCGATTGAACGATTGGAAAGGTTTGCGGGCGGCAGTCTTTGTGAAGGAGCGCCGCCCGCAGGATTTTTGGCATGAAGGGCGTTAAAAACCGGCCCGCAGCGTAAAGCGAATAGAGCGGCCCGGCGCGGGCACCAGGTCTTTCAGAAAGCTGGTATGATAGCGAATGTCGCTGTCGGTCAAATTGCGTCCTTCGATCATCAAGGTGATATCGCGTCCATCAAAGGGATGGATGGACACGGTGGTTCCCAACACAAAATAATCATCGGTAGGAAGTTCAAAGGCGGCAATGTCATTTTGTTTTGCCGCATATTCGCCGGATATGTGAATATCGAACCAATGGCTTTGATAGTCGGCCCCCAATTGGACGGATAAGGGAGGAATGCGCGGCAAAGGGGTGCCATCGCTGCGATTTTTGGCTTCCACCACATCAAATACGGCATTGAGCTTGATGGTCCGCTCGCCCGATTGCCAAAGCAAATAATCCGCTTCCATTTCCAGCCCGTAAAAACGCGCCTGGGTGGCGGAAAATTGCGCCACGGGCAAATTATCCTCTGTTTCGCCGGTGAAACGCTCGAAGATGAAATCGTCATAGGCTGTATAAAAGCCATTCAGGATGAATGTCAGCGGGCCACTGTTCTTTTTCAGGCTCAGTTCCAACCCTTTGGCCGTTTCTTCTCCTAACGTTTCATCGCCGCGTTCAAAGGTGAAGCTGGCCAGATGGGGGCCATCGGAGAACAGCTCATCGGCATTGGGGGCGCGTTCGGTGCGAAAGCCATTGGCACCGATCAAATATCCTGCCCCCAGATCATAGGAAACGCCCGCAGACAGGCTGATTCCGGTGAAGCTGCGGTCAATGGATCGTGTGACGGATTCAACAGTTTGACGGTCCAATCTTACGCCCGCATCCACATGCCACGCGCCGGTTTCAATGCTTTGATAGCTGTAAAGCCCCCATTGCATCGTATCATTGGGGGGCACGAAGGCTTCCAAGCCAATGGCTTCAAAATCGCGGCTGCGCAAATGCACACCGCTGGTGCCGGACCATCCATTTCGATTTTTTTGGGTCAGATCCAGCCGGGCTTCCCATTCTTCGTTCAAAAACAGTGTGCCGATTTCGTCGCCTTCCAGTTCGGCCTGATCATAATCGCCATAGCCGAAACGCAGACTGGCTTTTTCAAAGATCGCAAAGGGCTTTGTCCACTCCCCGATCACGTCAACGCGCAGTTGTTCGATGTCGATGCGAACGCCTTCTTCTTCCTCTTCGCCTCCCTCCTCTTCTTCGCCTTCAAGGGCAACGGGGATGCCGTAAACCGTGTCTAAATGGCTTATCGACGCGCCGATAAAGCCATTGTCTCCCACATAAGAAAGCCCGCCTGTGCCCCCCCAGCTTTCAATGCCGGAATTATTGGCGCGGCCAAAAGGCTCGTCCTCTCCTTCGGGCAAGGGATCGTCCAGACGTTCTTGCTCCGAGCGTAAAAATCCCGGCGCTGTGAAATCCCGATGATTGCGGTAAAAGCCGTCCAGATGGGCCATCCACCCACCGGTGATGTTCAGATCAAGGGCGCCGCTATTCACCACTTCATCGGCGTTGGTGCCATAGCTGGAGCGTATGAAACCGTCTGCTTTTCCGTCTTCTGGAAGGGCGCGTGGCACCCGATTGTCGGTGACATTCACAACCCCTGCAATGGCATTGGCCCCATAGATCAAGGTGGCGGGGCCGCGCACCACTTCGATCCGCTTGGCAGCAGAAAGATCCAGCGCCACCGCATGATCGGGGCTGGTGGTCGATGCATCGAAGCTGCCCAGATCATTGATCAAGACGCGGAGACGGTCACCGGAAAGCCCCCGGATCACCGGACGGCTGGCTCCTTGGCCGAATGCGGTTTGGGATAAGCCCGGCAAACGGTCGAGACTGTCGCCGATGGTGGCCCGTACCGCCTGTTCCAGATCCTCACCGGTCAGGACCGAGGTGCCTTGCAGCACATCATAACGTGATCGCGCACCGGGATGGGCGGTGACAATGATTTCTTCCAACCCGCCCGTGTTATGGCCCAGATGGGTTTGGTCTGATTGGCTTTCCAAGGGGCGCTCTTGCTGCAATTCTGCGGTGTTTGCCAAAACGTCGGGGGCAACAGATGCCCCGGTGAGTATGGCGCCGAACAATAATTTTGTGTGGCGAGAGCGCATGGATCAACATCCCTTTTTTTGCAACAGAGCTTTTGTAATGTTATATTATCACACATACGTCAAGTCTTGACTGTATCCCCGTCATATTTCTGTGGGGAGGGGAAATTGGGTAGAGATGCGCTTATTGATTGTTTAAGCTCACCGTGGATCAAGAGGAGATATATCACCGATGCCGCTTATGCCTGCAAAGCCGGAATATCCGCATGACCACGCGCAATGCTCGTCCGATGCATTGGCGGAGGCGCAAAGGATTTGCGCGCGTCGGGGGGTGCGGCTTACCGAAACGCGGCAAAAGGTTCTGGAGTTGATCTGGGGCGATCATGCGGCTGTAAAGGCTTATGATCTTTTGGAGCAGCTTTCCGGGCCGGGGCGGTCAGTGCGCCCCCCCACCATCTATCGGGCTTTGGAATTTTTGCTGGAAAACGGCCTGATCCACCGTATTGAATCGTTGAACGCCTATGTGGGATGTCCGCAGCCGGGGGGGCAGCACAGCAGCCAGTTTCTGATCTGCGATACCTGTTCCATTGTCATTGAACTGACGGGTGCGGATGTGGCACGGGCTGTGGCAGATGAGGCAACATCGCATGGCTTTGAAATTACCCGCCAAACCATTGAAGTGCATGGCCTTTGTGGTCCATGTGCGGCCCGCCATGCCGAAGGGTCGACCGCGCCCTAGCCTGCATCCACCGGACGGGGATTGCCGTTTTGATCCACGGCCACGAAGATGAAGGTGCCTTCGGTCACCGGAAATTCCTCGTCGATGCCGCGCCGACTCACGCAGACTTCCACATTCACATGCATGGATGTGCATCCCACGGATTTGATCTCGGCATAGCAGCTCACCAGATCGCCCACATGCACAGGGCGGTGAAATTTCATGGCCTCCACAGCCACGGTGGCTACGGCGCCGCCCGCCCTTTGGCTGGCGGTAATGCCGCCCGCAATATCCATTTGCGACAACAGCCAGCCGCCGAAGATATGGCCGTTCAAATTCAGATCGGCCAAACGAGGCGCGGTGCGAATGACGGGGTCGCGTTTGCTTGCCATAAGAAATCCTTGTGTCTGGGCAGTGGCTCGTTTTTATTTATGTTTTTGGGTGTTTTCCGCTGATGCGCGGGGACTTGCATCACTTGCATCGGCCTGTTTTTGCAGGCTTAAGGGAAATGGCTCCGGCGCATCGGGCAGTGATTCCAGATAAAGTGACCGGCTGGGAAAGGCAAAGCCGGTGCCCGCGCCCTCAACGATGTCTTTGATCTGCAGAGCCAGTTTTTCCTTGATCGCCAACCATTCGCCCCAATTGGTGGTGCGGGTGAAGCAATAGAGCAAGATGTCGATGGAACTGTCGGAAAAGGCATCGATGCGCACAAAGGTCGATACCTCCGGCGGATGGGCAAAGTCGTCGCTTTCAAGGATGGTGGCTTCGATGGCATCGCGGATGGTGCGCAATTGCTCTTTCGTAGTGCGATATTCAACGCCGATGATCCATTTGATGCGGCGGTGGGTCATGCGTTGGAAATTGGTAACCGCATTGTCCGACAATTTGGAATTGGGTACGAACACTGGGGCCTTGTCGAACCGGCGGACCATGGTGGTGCGAAAGCCAATATGTTCCACAGTGCCTTCCACAACGCCGTCCACTTGGATCCAATCGCCTGCAAAAAAGCGCTTTTCACCGATTACGAACAGCCCGGCAATCAAATTCTTGAACAGATCCTGTGCCCCCAACGCCACGGCAACACCGAACAGGCCAAGCCCTGCGATGATCGGGCCAACGGCAATGCCCCATAATTCTAGAATGGTGGCTGCCCCCAGCAGGAAAAAAGCAATCTTGGCGGCCTTCACCATCCATTCCACCATCTCCGATGTGAGGAAACCGCGCGGTGCGTTCTGCAACACCGTGCCCATGGGGGTGACCGCGCGATATAAAATCCAGAACAATGTGAAGGCCACAAGAGAACGGTTCAGATTGTAAAAGAACGCCGCCATGTCCGCACTCATATCGAGCACGCTGGTGGCAAAGAAAACGCCCATCACAACAGGAATGAACCGCACAGGATCGGTGATGGCCTCGACCACGCGATCGTCAATATCGGTTTTTGTGCGCACCGCAGCTCTTTTGACAGCCGCTAGAACAAAGCGGGTCATCAAATTGCGGAACAGCATGAACAGCGCAAAAATCCCGAAGGCGATAAGTCCGTTGGAAAGAGGAATACCGAAGAGGCCGTTCTTCCAGACATCAACAACAAGCGTCCAGAAATCCTGAAAAGAGGCGATTTCCATTCGGTCCATCCGTAGAGTGTTCAGAAAAAAAGAGCGGTGATTTAATCTTCGAGTTTGCTTTGCGCCGAAGCATCATGGCCTGAATGCGATGAATAAAACACCAGATACATCAAGCGCAACCCAGGATCAGGGTGAAGCCGATCCCCAAGCCCAAAGCGATATAGCCGTGCATGCTTAAAGTCACGGCGGTCAATTCGTTCAAAACGATAAAGGTGGTGATGCCCACGGCTGCCAGCAACACACTGAGAATAACAACGGTCATGGCATTTTTCATGAGTTTTGGCCTTGTTGAGAGAGGGTTTCCAAAAAATGTCTCACACGCTTGGCATTGGCGCCAGATCGCTGATTCCGATGCGGGAGACAGACCGCACGTCCACGCGGGACTGTCCCTTTTCCATGCGAATACGCACCACAATATCATCCTTGAAACCAAACCATGAGGTCGTGTCAGTGGCTTCCAGCCGCCCATCTGCGACCGAAAAATGGGCAATTTCCCATCCCATCTTTCGGGCCGCCTGCCGGGCGCGCGCCATGGCGTCTTCAACCGAACTGTCTAAAAACAGTGGTGTCAACGTGCCATAGGCTTCCTTGTGATAGATCCGCCAGCGCACATCAGGGGGAACGGCCACCAGATCTTCGCGCCCCCGATCGGGAACGATCAGCGGATCCTCAATTCGGGGCGCGATCACAGTGAAATGCGGTGGATCAATCAAATCCGTTGTAACATCATGGATTGGCACATGGGATGCGGCATCGCGGCGCATCATATAAAGAGCACTCACCACAATCAGGCATAGCATCAATGCCCCTGAAAGCCGGATCACAGTCCGGCCATTGGCTCGGCTGGCGGCAATGATAAGGGCGATAAAGCTGACAATGCCAAGCCCTGCGGCCAGATAAAAAGCCCGGCGCATCACATCGAAGGCGGTTCTGAAAGACAAGGCGTCTGCTTTGACCAAAGGCCCCGGAACCAGCATGAGCAACAGCGCAAGAAAGGCGAAAAGCAGGACGCCGATCGACGCAATGCCCCAAAATCGTGAGGGTTTATCCGGGGCCATGGCTATTTCTCCAGCAAAATATCGTTGAATACTTGTCCTTGGTGGGTCGCATCAAGCATACTTATCCCAGCTTTAAACGAAAAGCGAGGTTCTGCCTTTGTTTCATACGGAAACAGGATGCAGGTCGTTTCAAAATGGAGGGAAATATGACGGTAGCGCAGATCCTGAACGAAAAGGGCCGATCGGTTGTCAGCATTTCGCCCGACGAGACACTGTCCGCGGCGATTTCCCTTCTTGGTGAAAAGCGGATCGGGGCAATTTTGGTTTTAACCAAAGCCGGTGATATTGCCGGGATGCTTTCAGAGCGCGATATCGTTCGGGAACTGGCCCGACAAGGGGCTAGCCTGCTGGATCAGCCGGTGTCTGCCATCATGACAGCGGATGTGATCACGACTGCCCCCGGCGATTCCATTGCTCATCTGATGTCGGTGATGACGGAAGGCCGCTTCCGCCATATTCCTGTGGTGGAAAAAGGCAAGCTGTGCGGCATGGTGTCGATCGGCGATGTGGTGAAAATGCGTATTGCCGAAGCGGAAATGGAGGCCGATTCCCTGAAAGCCTATATTCAGACGGGGTAAATGTCTGGGTGGGGCCAGAAGCAAATGCGGCTTTAACAGATTATTAGCCATGATAGGGCTTAGTGGGCGGTCCCTTTCCTTGAGATGAAAGACTGTCATGACCTCCAGCCCGCATGCTTCCGCCTCAAATGCTGCCCGTTCCACCATTGCCGGTTCCGATGATGCGCAAATGGTGCGTCAGCAACTGCGCGATGCGGATCGCTTGCACCATGTTCACCCTTTTACCGACCATTCGGCTTTGCAACAAAATGGCGGGGCATTCATTGCCGAACGGGGGGAAGGCTCGATGCTGGTGGGGGAGGGCAATATCCGCCTTTTGGATGCCATGGCGGGTCTTGGCTGCGTAAATGTGGGATATGGCCGCAAGGAGATGGCGCTAGCCGCGGCCGATGCCATGCAGAATTTGGCCTATTATCACAGCTTTCAGGCCACCACCAATCCCCATGCCGCAGCCCTTGCCGAAAGAATTGCAAAGGCAGCACCGGGCGCTCTCAACCATGTGTTTTTCGCCAATTCCGGGTCGGAAGCCAATGAAAGCATCTTGAAACTGGTGCGGGCCTATTGGCGTGCCAAAGGGCAACCGAACCGCCAGCACATCATTGCCCGTGATTACGCCTATCATGGCTCTACCCTGTTCACCACCAGCCTGAATGGCCTTCCCCCCATGCATGAAGCCTTTGGCCTGCCGCTTTCGGGGGTCAGCCATATCGACGCGCCTTATTGGTACCGTCAGGGCGGCGATCTGGACCCGGATACCTATGGAAAAAAAGCTGCTCAATCGCTGAAGGATAAAATTACGGAATTGGGGGCCGATCAGGTGGCGGCGTTCATCGCCGAGCCAATTCAGGTGACATCAGGGGTGATCATGCCGCCCGAAAGCTATTGGCCGGAAATTGTCGCCATCTGTAAGCAAGAGGGGATTTTGCTGATCGCCGATGAGGTGGTGACGGGATTTGGCCGCACCGGGCACTGGTTTGCTCAGGATCATTACGGGATCGAGGCGGATTTCATGACCCTCGCCAAGGGCTTGTCTTCAGGTTATATGCCTATCGCGGCCGCGGTGATCAGCGATAAAGTGGCCGAGATGACCTTGCAACAGGGCGGCGCATTTCAGCATGGGTTCACCACGTCTGGTCATCCGGTGGCCTGTGCGGTGGCGCTTAAAAATCTCGATATCATCGCACAAGAAAGGCTGGTGGAACGCGCTGCAAAAATGGGCGCCGTTTTGCATGGCAAGTTGAACACCGCCATTGGCGACCATCCTTTGGTGGGCGAAGTGCGCGGTATGGGGCTTTTGGCGGGGATCGAACTGGTGCGCGACCGGAAAAGCCGGTCACATTATCCTTTGGAACTGGGCCTGTGCTCCCATGTGGCCAATGCGGCCCTGATGCAGGGGGTGATCGTGCGCGCCACTGGAAATTCTCTGGTGATTTGTCCGCCCTTTATCATCACCGAGGCGGAAATCGATATGGTGGTGGCGGCATTGGTGACCGCCCTTGAACAGATTTACGGGCAATTGCAAGCCGGCTAAGATCAGACCACCGGCTTTTCCGGATTGGATAGGGAGTCTGTGGCCATAAGGGCTGGGCGCTTTTTGCGGATCAACATCAGATTGCCAACCAGAACCAGCCCCACACCGGCCACAGCCAGCGGCGTCCATTGATAATTTTCAAAAATCGTGGAAACGGCCAACGCCACCAGTGGAATGGCAATGGCCACATAAGCCGTGCGGCCCAAGCCCCATGTTTTGAGAAGGGTAAGATAAATCGTGAAGCCCGCCACCGTGCCGAAAACCGTGAGATAGAGAAAAGACACCACATAGCCCACACCAAGATCCAGCGCCGGTGGTGTTCCCGTTAGTACGGCATAAAGTGCCATCAAGCGCTGCCATACAGCATGGCATAGCCGTTAAAGGCAAAAAGCGGAAAATTTTTGCCCCGTTCGGTGGCCGCCAATGTATTGCCGAATGAAGCGGACAGCGTGCCCAAAAGGCACAAAACAATGCCGGTAACGAGGCCATCATTGCCGCTGATTTTGGAAAATTCCGGCGCGAAAATCAGCCCGAGGCCGGAAAGCCCGCATAAGGCCCCCACCAACACTTTCGGTTCGATACGGATCCGTAACAATAGAGCGCCATTCACTTGATTGGCCAGCGACATCATGGAGAAAATCACTGCCACAAGGCCAGAGGTCAGATAGCTGGTGCCCCAATATAAAAGCACATAATTGAGACAGAATAACAAGGCCCCAAGCCCTGCGAATACGGCATGATCGGACCATGAAAAGCGCAGACGGCGACGGCTGATGATACACCAGCCAAGCAACAAAATGGCGGCGAGAAAAAAGCGATAGGCCACCGACCATTCAATGGGTACGATGCCGAACTGGAATTTGATGGCATACCAAGTAGACCCCCAGATCAGTACGCATATAATGAACAATACAGCGTTCAGCATAACAGGCTCCAAATGGGGGGTGGCAATACTCGCTCTTAACAGCCGCATTGTTTGTGCGCCACAAACAAATGCCTATGGCACCCGAAAGCATATCTTTTGGATGGTGCGACAGAGCATATAATTTGGGCGTTTTTTATGACCAGCGACCTTCATCATGTCCGGCTTCAAACCATCATACAGGCGATCCGCAAAATGAAGCCGCGGTCGGTGATGGATCTGGGGTGCGGCGATGGGGCCTTGCTTCTGGATCTGGTGAAAGACCGGTCTATCGAGCGGATTGTCGGCATTGATCAGTCCAGAGCTGCGATTGAAGCCTTAAGGCACCGGCTTGCAGCTTTTGATGCCGATTTGCGAGAGCGGGTGACCATAAGGCTTGGCTCGATGATCGAGCCGCAAGGGCATGATCGACAGATCGATTTGGCGGTGATGTGCGAAACCATCGAACATATCGCGCCTTCGGATCTATCGCGGCTGGAAAAAGCGGTGTTTATCCAGCTTATGCCCGCAACCATCCTGATCAGCACACCCAATCGGGAGTTCAATGATCTTCTAGGGGTGCCGCCGCACCGTTTTCGCCATCCCGATCATCGCTTTGAATGGGATCGTGCCGGGTTTCACGCCTGGGCAAGCGGGGTGGCCAAGCGGCGTGGCTATGATGTGGATGTGTCTGATCTCGGGGGGGCGCATCCGCTTCTGGGCGGCCCGTCGCAAATGGCAGTCTTTCGCAAAGCTGCCTGAAGTCTATGCCCTATGAATGGCCCAGAATGGCGTTTGCGGTGCGGGTGATGGCCTCTTTTGCGGGTAGCGGGGCCCAATCCAGACAGGTTTGCGCCTGCTGGATATCAAAGCGTCTGGGGTGTTTTGCCACCTTCACCGCTTCCACAGAGGCTGCCGGAGCTTTTCCGGTGAAGCGCGCGGCCCAGTCTCCGCTTTGTCCTGCCAATGAAGCCACCCACCAAGGGATGGATATGCGCGGCATGGCCTTGTTGCTGATATGATGCAGAATGGCCAGAAGGTCCTGAAACTCAATGGTTTCGCCTGCCAGAATAAACCGGCTATTGGTCGGCGCTTTTTCGGCGGCAATCCGGTGCGCCTGCGCGGTTTGCGCCACATCGATCAGATTGAGCGCCGTTTTCAAATAGGCTGGCGGCGGGTTGAAAAGAAACCCTTTCAGCATTTCTGTGGGTTCGGTGATGAAGTTATCGGGCGGGCCAATGGGAACGGTGGGATAAAGGATCACCACGTCCAGCCCGTCCCCCATGGCGCGGCGCAGGGCTTCATCGGCGTGCCATTTGGACCGGCTATAGGGGCCGGCCATCCCCTGAAGCGCAGGTTTCGGGTCCGTTTCGGCAATGGGGCTGGGGTCGCGATCGCGCCAATCGCGCAGGATCAACGCGGTGGAGGTGGCCACAAGGCGGCTTACTCCGGCTTTTTTTGCGGCCTTGACCACCCGTTTGGTGCCTTGGTGATTGATAGCATCAAATATGGCCGGATCGCGCGCCCATAGCCGTGCGTTGGCGGCCAGATGAAACACCTGATCGCGGCCAGCCATGGCTTTTTCCAGGGCGGTATCGTCCAGGATAGAGCTTGGTGGCAGACAACATCCGCAGGAAGAGCTTGCGGCGAGGCATAAGGGTCAAGCACATGCACATCATAGCCTGAACCGATAAGTTGGCGAACCAAATGGCTGCCGATAAAGCCTGCCCCGCCGGTAACAAGTACAGATCGGCTCATTGTGCTTGCTCTTGTGTTGTTGCATCCTGATCAATGTGGCACAGGGCAAGGCCCGGTGCGAAGGCAGAGCCAAGGATCAGATATGGTCCGCTTTGGGCGGCAACGGTGGTTCCGGGCAGGATATCCCCCTTTAGGTCAAGGATTTTTGCCCAGGAAAAGGATCCATTTTCGGGATCGCGCCACAGGCGATAGACCTGCCCGTCGGGAGTTCTGTTGCGGCCGAAGCGGCTTTTGAACAGCGCATAATCCGACAGATCTGGGATGGCGGCGATATAAGCGGCACCATCGGCGCCAAGAGTGATATTGTCCGGCGCGGCCTCAAGATATATGTCGGCTTGTACCGGCCCCAATTGGCCGCTTTTTGCATCCATTATGGAAAAGGCGCGGATGGATTTTCGGCGGGTTTCGGCTACAAGAAGGATGGGGCCGGAAAGGGGGGAGGAGGCGCGTTCGCTATGGGTGGGCGCATGACCGTCAAGAATTTCAAGGCCGTTGGTGAAATACAGCCCTTCGGATACTGGGTAGCTGGCGCTTTTATGCTGGAAAAAAACTGTGCCGCGGGCCAGCCCTAAAATATTTTCCACCGCCCGTCCCACGGCCCCGCAAGACGCCCGATCATTGGACACATAAAGTCCTTCCCCCAGACCGACCATATTATTGGCATTGCATAGGGGCTGGGCATTTTCCATAGGGCGGGCCAGATCGATCCTTTGCCCGTTTTCGGTCAATGTCAAAGCCAGAAGACGCGGATTTTGCCCCATGTCATGGGGAAAGCGGTCGATGGTGTAAAGTCGGCGGGTGCCGTCTTCCCCGATGGTCAGGTCAAGGCCATGCGGGCGTATGGGGCTGTTGTCGGGCAAGGGCAGGGGGTGGGCAATCAGGCGGTTCGGTTGATTGGAAAGATCCGCCATCTCCAGCATCAGCACGCCACCGGGGAAAATATCGGCGGGTGGTGTGTTCATCAGCGCCGTGCGCCGGTCATAGGCGGCCAGATAAATCTGCCCCGATGCGTGGTCGATCTCCATATCCTCGATACCGGTGACCGTGCGGCCCTGCGTGTCTTCCACGTCCACGCTGCGGCAATGGGAAACGGTTATGGGAGAGGAAGGCGCGGGCGACCTGTTGTCTTTGCAGGCGGAGATCATCAGCCCCATCAGCACCATGCATGCAAGGCGCCCTGCCATCATTAGATTTGGTCCTCATAGCCCCAATGGCGGATAAATTCTCCCCAATGGGTTGCCACTTTTTCCTTCGCTTCATCGGATGCGGTGAAGCTGTTTTTGCGGTAATCACGCACGCTTTCCAGATATCCTTCGAACACCGGACGGTCGGCATCCAGATCGGGCAGGTCCAAATGATCATAGATGCGCTCGATCTGGGCCATGGGATCGCTTTGGAAATTATCAAAGCTGAGTTCCACAAACTGGTTTTTGGTCAGATCTTTGGTTTCGGCGCGCAGATTGCTCATCATGCGGGCATAGGTTTCCAGCACCACCCGATCAATATCCACATGCGACCAATCTTGCAGGGCAAATTGCGCAAACAAGGCCGTGTAGAAATTGCGCATGGACAAAAACACCTTCACCGGATTGCGGTGAATATGAATGAATTTCGCATCGGGCCACAGGGTGCGCAGCATGGCGGGCCGTGCCGTATAGACCGGATTTTTGATCAGCAAGCGCCGTCCCGGCTGGGCAAGGGCCAATTTGTCGTACAAATAGCGCAAATCGCGCTGCCATTGCGCAATGTCTGTGGCGTTGGTGTGATCGAAAAACACCCCGCGCTGGAAATAGTGGTCGAACTGCTTGGGAAAATACAGCCCGTGGTAAAAAGACAAGGGTGTCATATTGGCAAGGGCGATTTCATCTTCTTGTGGCGAATCCGCATTGACCTGCACCTTGTCGATATAGCGATGTTCGGGCAGCTTTTTCGTCAAAAGCGGTGCCAGCGCCCGACCCAGAAGCAGAAAATCCCATGGCAAGGCGGTGGCGAAAGGCGAAACATAGCCAAAGCGGTCGGATTTGGAGAGCACATTATAAAGATGTGTGGTGCCGGATCGCCAATGGCCAAGGATGAAGATAGGGGCCGGTGCCTTTTTGGCCTGATGCCGTTTCACCGCCACATAAGCCCGTTCCACAAGGGAAAAAGGCAAACGCCCAAGGGCGGCACTAAAAGCGCCGCGCATATGTTGGCGACGGTCCGGGGAAAGCCCGTCGGCTTTGCGCCAGACAGACCACAAAGTGGCAAGGTTTGCGCCATAAAGCGGATGGGACGTATCGGCCTTTTGGGACATGAAATGGGGATCCAGCCTTGTCTGACAGTAAGAATGTGCGTTTGATCGCCCTTTGCCGGGAAGAATGTCAAGCATCACGCATGGGAGATTGCGAAAACCATGCGCACATTCCGGTGAAAAGAAAACCGGCGGGGCTGTTTTTTCCGGTCCTTGTCCGCTCTGTCCCTTGCCAGAGCGGATGGCAACGGATTATGAAGGTTTGAGACGCAATTGGTATAAGTATTTCAACCGCTGCACGAAAGGAATTGGCCTGTGACCCAGCCACAAAAACCGAAAGGCGAGGTACGCCCCATTTTCCCGGCAGGTGCGGTGGTTCGATATGAGAATCCGGATCATAAGGATGTGCGCATCGATGATCTGCACTTTGAGCAGAATTATGGCTCAACCACCCAATCCACCAGCCAGGATCGCAATATCTTGAAGGAAGACCGATTCAAGGCTTTGGGAAAGCATCTGGAATCTTGCGTAAAAGATTATCTCGATAATGTTTATTGCTATGATTATGAGAAATTCGCCATCGTCCACGCATGGGTGAACCGTGCACCGGAAGGTGGCTTCCAACGCATGCATTTTCACGGCAATTCGGTGGTGAGCGGCGTTTATTATCTAAAGGCGGACCGCAAACAAAGCGCGCCCTTGATGTTTGAAAAGCCCGAAATCAACACATCGCCTTATCTGGCCATTACATCAAAGCAGCAAACCATTTTTACTGCCAACCGCATTGCTTATCCGTCTGAAACGGGGCTGTGCTATCTGTTCCCCAGCCAGATCCGGCACGGCTATGAAACACCCACCCAAGGCGGCGAGCGCATCAGCCTTGCGTTCAATGTGATGCTGTCTGGTGTGGGGTCGTTTTACCGGATCTGAGGGGGCGCGTTCAGCCAAACCGGTGCTTATACAGAAAAGGAAGAGCCACAACCGCATGAGGATTGCGCGTTGGGGTTCTTCACCTGAAATGATGCACCGATCAGATCTTCCACATAATCAATTTCGGACCCAAGCACATAGAGAAGCGACATATCGTCTACCAGCACCTTCACGCCATGTTGGTTCGATGCGATGTCACTGGGCTCTTCTTCACGCGATAGATCGAATTTATAGCTGAATCCCGAACAGCCACCGCCGGAAACCGACACGCGAAAAGCAAGATCGTCCCCACCTTCGGCGGCGATCAGGTTTTTCAGCCGGTTGGCGGCTTTTTCAGTCAGCTTTACAGGAGGTGGCGCTTCAGCCATATCATGGTTTCCTAAACAGGGTCGCGGATTCGAGCTTAGATTTAGGAACTTTACGATCAGTGTCAATGCGCTGTTCGCATTGCACAGGGCGTAAAGAGCCGATACATATGCCAAAATGGACCATAAAATTGATTTAGCGCCGCATATGGCGATGGAAACGCTGCTGGCACCTTGGGCCGCCAAGAGCAACGAGAGTCGCGGGCGTTTGATTTTTGAGCCGGAAAGCGCCACCCGAACGGTGTTTCAGCGCGATCGGGATCGGATCATTCATTCCAGCACTTTTCGCCGGTTGAAGCATAAAACCCAAGTCTTCGTGTATCATGAAGGCGATCATTATCGCACGCGCCTCACCCACAGTATCGAGGTGTCGCAGATTGCCCGGGCGCTGGCCCGTTCCTTGCGTTTGAACGAGGATTTGGCAGAAGCGCTGGCACTGGCCCATGATCTGGGCCATCCGCCCTTCGGCCATGCAGGCGAAGCGGCTCTGGATCGGGCGATGCAGCCTTATGGCGGATTCGATCATAATGCCCAAACGATCCGGCTGGTAACGGCGCTGGAGCATCCTTATGCAGGATTCAGCGGCCTTAATCTTTGTTGGGAAACGCTTGAAGGTTTGGCAAAACACAATGGCCCCCTTGTGGATGCCCCCATTGATTCGCAAAACCCGCCCGATAGCCTGCCTTTCGGGCTAAAAGAATATTTGCGGATTGATGATCTGGAGCTGCACACATGGCCCAGTGCCGAAGCGCAGGTAGCCGCCATTGCCGATGATGTGGCCTATAACAATCACGATATTGATGATGGCCTGCGGGCCGGGCTGTTTTCTCTGGAGCATTGGCCGAGGTGCCTTTGGTTCGGGCCGCATTGGATGCGGTGGATGCCAAATTCCCCGACATTCCCCAAGATGTGCGTATCCATGAATTGGTGCGGCGGCTAATCGGCCGGATGACCGATGATATTCTGACACATTCCCGGCAGTTGATCGCCGATCTGGACCCTGTTTCGGTGGATGATATCCGCGGTGCAGATCATGCGGTGGTGTATTTCTCTCCTGCCATGAAGGCCGAGGTGGATGTGTTGCGGAACTTTTTGTTCACCAATATGTACCGCCATCGCTTTGTGCGCCGCATGACCGGCAAGGCAAAAAGGGTAGTGCATGATCTGTTCACCCTGTATATGAGCGAGCCAGAGCTGTTGCCGCCCTTCTGGGCCAAGATCGCAACCGGCCCGGAAACCACAGAAACCGCCCGCGCAGTGGCTGATTTCATCGGCGGTATGACAGACCGCTTCGCCCTGCGTGACCACGAAAAACTTTTCAGTATATCGGCAAGCCCCAAATGAACGTCTTTGCATATTTCAAAACCCTTCTGGATGCGGCCATCAAAAGCGCACAGGCTGATGGCGCTTTGCCCGGTGACCTTGATCTTCATGCCGTAACGGTAGAGCCGCCACGGGACCCTGCGCATGGCGATGTGGCCAGCAATGCGGCTTTGGTTCTGGCAAAACCTGCCGGTAGAAACCCCCGTGCCATTGCCGAAGATCTGGCGGCACTGCTGCGGGAAAATGACGATGTTGTGGCCGCAGAGATTGCCGGTCCGGGCTTTATCAATTTGCGTTTTGCCGATGATTTCTGGTTGGCCCGCATTCCCGATGTGCTGAAAGAAGGCGTTGGATATGGGGCAGGGGTGGCCATTGAAGGGCAAAAAGTAAATGTGGAATATGTGTCGGCCAATCCGACGGGGCCGATGCATGTGGGGCATGTGCGCGGTGCTGTTGTGGGCGATGCGCTGGCCAATCTCTTGGAAAAGGCCGGATATGCGGTCACACGGGAATATTATATCAATGATGCTGGGGCCCAGATCGATGTGCTGGCCCGCTCGGTTTATCGGCGCTATTGCGAAGCGCGGGGCCGCGATATGGGGGCCATTCCCGAAGGTCTTTATCCCGGCGATTATCTGATCGGCGTTGGCGAAAAACTGGCAGATATCCACGGCGATGCTTGGCTGGATCAGCCGGAAGATGTGTGGATGCAGCCGATTCGTGACTTTGCCACCGAAGCATGATGGACATGATCCGTGATGATCTGGCTGCCCTTGGCATCAGCCATGAGGTGTTTTTCTCCGAGCGCAGCCTGCATCAATCGGGCCGGGTGGATGAAACACTCAACTGGCTGGAAAAAGAAGGCTTTGTTTATGAAGGCGTTCTGGAGCCACCCAAAGGCAAAACGCCCGAGGATTGGGAGCCGCGCCCGCAAACCCTGTTTCGGGCCAGCCAATTTGGCGATGATGTGGACCGGCCTTTGAAAAAATCCGATGGTAGCTACACCTATTTCGCCGCCGATATCGCCTATCATTATGATAAGTTCGTCCGGGGCTTTAACCATATGGTGCTGGTCTTGGGGGCCGATCATGCGGGTTATGCCAAGCGCATGGAAGCGGCGGTGAAGGCCATATCGGGCGGCAAGGCATTTTACGATGTGCGGTTTTGCCAACTTGTGCGCCTGTTCCGTGGCGGAGAGCCGGTGAAAATGTCGAAACGCGCCGGCACCTTCATCACTTTGCGCGAAGTGGTGGATGAAGTGGGCGCGGGGGCCGTGCGCTTCATGATGTTGATGCGCAAGAATGACGCCACATTGGATTTCGATTTTGCCAAGGTGAAAGAACAATCGCGCGATAATGCGGTGTTTTATGTGCAATATGCCCATGCGCGGGTGCAATCGGCGGTGCGTAAGGCTTGTGAAGCCTTTCCCGATATGGCGGCAGATGATGCAGCCCTTCTGGATGCGGATTTGAGCTTATTGAAAACAGAGTCGGAAATTGCCCTGATCAAGCGGGTGGCGGCTTGGCCGCGGCTTGTGGAAACGGCAGCCATTGCCCATGAGCCGCATCGCGTGGCATTTTATCTCTATGACTTGGCGTCCGAGTTTCACAGTCTCTATAATCAGGGCAATGATCGCCCGGAGCGTCGGTTTATTATTGAAGGGAATGAATCCCTGACCCGGGCGCGGGTGGCCTTGATCCGCACGGTTGCGGTGGTCCTTGCGTCGGGATTGGCGGTTCTCGGTGTGGAGCCACTCGACGAGATGCATTGAAACCTTTGGGGAAGGGATGGGCGAAGGCCCTTGGAAAATTATGGTCAATGACAATGACGCGCAAGATGATGGCGAAACGCTCCGTGGCTTCAGCCGGTGGATGAAGATGCAGCGGGCGTGAAGGACGAACCAAGCCTTTTCCCGCGTGTTCTGATCGCCGGAATTTCGGTGGCGGTGGTGGTGCTGTTCGCGGCATTGATCTGGATGATCTACTCTCAGGGTGAAGGTGGCGGCGAGCCGATTCTGGTGGAAGCGCCTGAAGGCCCGACGAAAATAGAGCCCGAAGATCGCGGCGGCATGGATGTGCCCCATAAAGACAAGCTGGTGTTCAACCGGGTATCGGGTGAGCGTTCCGATGCCGATGAACAGCTTCGCCCCATTGCGGAAACGCCTTTGGAGCGCCCCGATGTGCCCTCTTTGGAAGCGCGGATCGAAGAAAGCGCCGAGCCTGTAGCATCGGGCGTGAAAGAGGTCGTGGCAGCAGTATCCGGTGATCCTGATAAAGATGATGGCGCGAAAGCCGCTGTTGCCGAAATGACGGCGGACGAGCCGGATGTGGCTGAAAAGGATGCTGAAAAAGACAGTGCCGCATCAAAGCCGTCCAAAGAAAAAGCATCTGCAGGATTGCCCAGAGATCAATGGGCTATTCAAGTGGCCGCTTATCGCCAGAAACATTATGCGCGGACATGGATGATCAAGACGAAATTCGAACATAAAGAGGTTTTCGGCGATCTGACCTCGGAGCTTGTTGAAACCAAGCGGGACATGGCGACATATTATCGGGTGCGTTTTGGTTCTTTCCCTGATCGTGCTGCCGCCCTTGCAAAATGCGACGAAGTTAAGAAACTGGACTTGAATTGCATCGTGGTGGCCCCGGAGTGAGTAAAGCAAAACCCATAATTCTCGGCGTAAGCGGGTTGGAACTGACGGCAGATGAAGCTGCCTTATGTGCCGCTGAACGCCCTGCCGGGCTTATTCTGTTTCGGCGCAATTGTGAAACACCCGATCAGCTTCAGAGTTTGATTGGGGCGTTCCGGGATGCGGTGGGCGATGCGGATGCGCTGGTTTTGGTGGATCAGGAAGGCGGGCGCGTGGCCCGCTTGCAACCGCCCCATTGGCGCGAATTTCCGCCTGCGGCTCTTTATGGGCGCATTGCCCAAGAAGATTTCATAGAGGCGGCTGCGGCGCTTCAACTGGCGACGACCCTGCAAGCATGCGAATTGCGCCGCTTGGGCATCACTGTGAATTGCGCGCCGGTGCTGGATCTCTTTTACCCCCAAGGCCATGACATCATCGGCGATCGGGCTTTTTCCGCTGATCCGGATGTGGTGTCCCGCTTGGGTCGGGTGGCGGTGGATGCGATGATCAATGCCGGCGTGTTGCCTGTGATAAAGCACATCCCCGGACACGGGCGCGCCACGATGGACAGCCATTTGGACTTGCCGCGCATCGATGCGGACGTGCGCAGTTTGTGTGAAACGGATTTCGTTCCCTTTAAAGCCCTGGCCGATGCCCCTTTCGCCATGACCGCCCATATTGTCTATGACGCCATCGACCCGGCATTGCCTGCCACCCTTTCGAGCAAGATGATCGAAGATGTCATTCGTGGCGATATTGGTTTTGATGGCGTGTTGCTATCGGACGATATCACCATGAAAGCTTTGGATGGTTCGATGGCTGAACGGGCGGTGCGAGCCTTGGATGCGGGCTGCGATCTGGTGTTGCATTGTTCGGGTGATTTTGATCAGGCCCGCACGGTTCTCGAGGTCACCGAGATGATGAGTGCCGATCTCGCGGATTGTTTGTCGCAGTCACTGTCTTTGATTGCCAATCCTGCCCCTGCCGATCTCGATAATGCCAGTGCGCGCCTGTCGCAATTGATCGGCGCCTGGGTTTGACGCAAAGAGCCGGGGTGTATTCGCTGAATAAACCGGGGCTTAGCCGCACCGGATGTGGAGTATAGTGACGCGATGATGTCAGGATTGGGCGAAACAATTGCGCAGATCGCGGTTTGGGCGCTGCCGGTGCTCCTTGCGGTGACATTGCATGAAGCGGCCCATGGATATGTGGCGTGGATCCGGGGCGATGATACCGCCAAAAAAGCAGGGCGCCTGTCTTTGAACCCAATGGTGCATATCGATCCTTTTGGCACCATTGTGCTGCCTTTGTTGTTGATTGTGTTGACCGGTTTTGCCTTTGGCTATGCAAAGCCCGTCCCTGTGGATGTGCGGCGCTTATACAATCCCCGTCGTGACATGATTCTGGTGGCGCTTGCGGGGCCGGGAACCAATCTGGCTCTGGCTTTTCTTGGGGCGGCTTTGTTGCCTTTTGCTGTGGCGATTGGCGGCGGATTTGGCAATTGGGCCGTGCAAATGCTGCATGTGATGGTGTTTTTCAATTGCCTGATCGCGATTTTCAATATGCTGCCCATTCCTCCCCTTGATGGTGGGCGTGTGGCCGTGGGTCTGCTGCCTTATGATCTGGCGCGCCACTATGCCAAACTTGAGCGCTATGGCTTTTTCATCGTTATTGGCGGACTGTTTCTGCTGCCCATGCTTTCGCGGGAATTGGGGCTGGGTTTCGATCCGGCGCGCAGCTTGTTATTGGTGCCCAGCCAATGGCTTTATGACGGTATTTTGTCGGTATTACGGTTGGGGTAAAGGCCATGACGGCGCAACCGGATGAAGGGCAGCAGCATAATCTGGACGGGTTCGACGGACCATCCGATGCGGCTCGTGCCCGCCAGAACTCCGCTGTATCACCCGATGCCCTGATTTTGGATGTGGACGGGTTTGAAGGCCCGCTGGATGTTCTTTTGATGTTGGCCCGCAGCCAAAAAGTGGATCTGGAAAAAATCTCGATCCGGGCCTTGGTGGAGCAATATCTGGCCTTTATCTCCGAAGCGCGGAAATTGCGGCTTGAATTGGCGGCGGATTATCTGGTGATGGCGGCGTGGCTCGCCTATTTGAAATCCCGGCTTTTATTGCCCAGACAAGACGATGCGGAAGAACCCAGCGCCGAAGAATTGGCCTTGCGCCTGCAGGTGCGTCTGCAAAGGCTTGAGGCCATGCGGGAAGCGGGGGCCGCCTTGATGGCGCGGGATAGATTGGGCCGCGATGTGTTTACCCATGGTGCGCCGGAAGGTCTGGCGGTGGATTATCATGCGGTTTATGACACCAGCCTTTATGATCTCTTGCGTGCTTATGCGGATATTCGGGTGCGGGGGTCTGTGACCTCGATGCACATCGCCAAGCGGCCGGTCTATGCGCTGGACGAGGCCGTAAGGCGCTTGAATGATCTGGTGGGCGGCGCGTTCAACTGGACGCAATTGCGCGATTTCTTACCCACTCATCTGGATGACCCGCGGATGCGCCGGTCGGCTCTGGCCAGTATGTTTGTGGCCAGTCTGGAATTGGCACGCACCGGACGCGCAGATATTCGGCAAATGGTTGCCTATGGGCCACTTTATGTCCGGCGGCGTGATGATGCGGGCTATGACAGCATGGAAAGCGATAATGATGAGCGGTGAAGAGGCCAATGCCACCGATGGGGCTGAAGATGTCCAGGCAAATCATGTGCGGATGGTGGAGGCCATTTTGTTTGCGGCGGACCATCCCATGACGCTTTCCGATATTGCGGCCTTGATACCGGAAGAGGGGGATGCTGCAAAGGCGGTGGCCTTGCTTGAGCAAAGCTATAAGCATCGCGGTATCGTGTTGGCATCGGTCGGGGGCGGATATCAATTTCGCACCGCAGCGGATTTGTCTTTCTTGTTGCGTCGGGAAAAGGACGACCCGCGTAAATTGTCGCGGGCTGCGGTGGAAACCCTTGCCATCATCGCTTATCACCAGCCGGTGACACGCGGCGAGATCGAGGATATTCGCGGGGTCGGTTTGTCCCGCGGGACTTTGGATGTGCTGATGGAGGCGGGATGGGTGAAACCCCGCGGGCGTAAGCGTTCACCGGGGCGTCCTTTGATGTTTGGCACCACAGACAGCTTTTTGGCTCATTTCGGACTTGAGAGTCTGGATGCGCTGCCCGGCCTTGCGGATCTTAAGGCCGCCGGCCTTCTTGATACGGTGGATGAGGCTTTGGACAAGATGGAGAGCGAAACCGTGCGGGCGCAAGAAGACAATGAAGATGAAGCCCAGATCGATCTTGAAGAGGCCATTGCCCTGTCATTGGAACGCGATGTAGCGGATTCGGGAATGGAACCGACACTGCCCTTTGATGAGGAGCAACCATGAGCGGTGCGCTGGATCTTCAGGATGTGCAGTTCGCCTATGATGGGGACGATGTGGTGCGCGGCGTTTCCCTTACGGTGGCACCGGGGGAGATTGTCTGTCTGCTTGGTCCTTCGGGCTGTGGGAAAACAACCTGCCTTCGGATAGCGGCGGGGCTGGAGCGGTTGACGCGGGGCACGGTGCGTGTAGGCGGGCGGCAGGTGGCTTCCAAAGATGTGCATGTGCCCCCCGAACAACGCCGGGTTGGTCTTGTGCTGCAGGATTTTGCGTTGTTCCCCCATCTGACGGTGGCGCAAAATGTCGCCTTTGGTGTGCAGAACCGCGATAAAAGCACGCGGGACCAACAGGTTCTGGACCTTCTGGATCACGTGGATCTGAAAGCCTATGCCGATGCCTGGCCGCATCAGCTTTCCGGCGGTCAGCAACAAAGGGTGGCGCTGGCCCGTGCCTTGGCGCCCGAACCCTATGTGATGTTGATGGATGAGCCTTTCTCCGGTCTGGATGTGACCTTGCGCGCCGATGTGCGGCAAAGGGCCGTGGCTGTTTTGAAAAGCCGGGCGGTTCCCACGCTGATCGTTACCCATGATCCCGATGAGGCATTGGCGGTGGCGGACCGCATCATCATCATGCGGGACGGGCGGGTTTTGCAGGCGGGAACCCCCGAAGAGGTTTATCTCAAGCCCGCAGACCCTTTTGTCATGACTTTTTTCGGCGCCCCGAATCATTTGATGGGATCGGTGCAGAATGGCAAGGTAGCCACGCCTTTTGGGCCGATTTCCGCGTCCCCCTCTCTTGAAGGCGAAAATGTTGCTATTTATTTCAGAGGCACGGCATTAACCCTTGCAAAACCGGGTGATGGGGTTCCTATGCGGGTGGAAGATGCCCGGCTTTTGGGGCCGGTCCAACGGCTCATTTTAACGTCCGATGGGCTGGATGCGCCATTAATCATGGAACAGCCCCGCCGACATGCGGTAAAGATTGGAGAGATGGTTGCTGTCTGTGCGACTTTGGATGAATTTCATATGTTCAGCGCAAACACTCATGGGTAGAAAAACCTTGTCGAGGTTAAATCAACCGCATTGCCTATGCTCTGTGCTTTTGGCAAGATACGGTTTCCGGCCTCTCAATTGGCCGATTGGTTTTTAGGAGAAAACTGAATGAGTATTGGTTTTTGGCAGATTGCTCTCATCGCTGTGGTGGTGGTGCTGCTGTTTGGGCGTGGCAAGATTTCGGAATTGATGGGCGACGTGGCCAAGGGCATCACCAGCTTCAAGAAAGGCTTGAAGGACGATGGGGATGAAGCGGAACAACCCATTCCCGAAAATGCAACACCAGAAGAACGGAAAGCCATCGCTGACAAGCGTGCGGCCCATGTGAAAGCGGCGGATGTAAAGACGTCTGACGCCAAAGATGCCACGCAAAAAGGTGCCTGAGGGCATTTTTACGGTCGTATTGAGATAAGGCTTTTGAATGTTCGATATTGCCTGGACCGAAATGCTTGTCATTGCCGTTGTCACGATCGTGGTCGTGGGGCCAAAAGATTTGCCAAAGGTGATGAAAGCTGTGGGCGGGTTCATTGCCAAAGCCCGGTCTTTGGCTGGTAAGTTCCAAAGCGATATGGATGCGTTGGCCCGGGAAACCGAATTGGATGAGTTGCGCAAGCAAGCGCGCGCCTATCAGGCGACCCTTTTGGACCCCAAGCGCGAACTTCAGAAAATGATCGATCCCTCCACCGGCGAAGAAGTGAAGCCTGCGCCGAAAATTTCGGAGCTGACGGTGGGCGGCAATGGCGGGCCGCGCCCTTATTCCGGGTCAACGAAAGTGGTGCCAGAGACGACAGACCCGGCCTTGGGACCGGCGACACCAGCCCCAGAGGGCAGCGATGCGCCAAAAGACGCCAATGCAATCCCGTTAGGGGCTCAGTCTGCGCCGCAAGCTGTTTTGGCTGGCAAGCCCGACGGCGATACTGACGATGAAGGCCCAGAAAAGAAAAACGAGGGCCATCGTGGTTGAGCAAAAGAAAGCAACAACCGGGACCGACGATTCTGAGGTCGATGCCGGCAAAATGCCTTTGATGGCGCATCTGATGGAATTGCGTTCGCGCTTGATGTGGGCCTTGGCGGGGATTTTTCTGGCCTTCATCGGCTGTTGGTTCGTGGTGGACCCCATCTATAATTTTCTGACACAGCCTTTGGCCGATGCGCTGGCCGGCCATGAAGGTCGCCGGATGATTTTCACCGCCCTCCATGAAGCCTTTTTCACCAAGCTGAAGGTGGCCTTTTTCGGAGCGGTGTTCCTCGCATTCCCGATCATTGCCATCCAGATATGGAAGTTCGTGGCACCGGGGCTTTACAAGCACGAGAAAAAAGCCTTTCTGCCGTTTCTTCTGGCCACGCCCATTTTGTTCGTTCTTGGGGCTGCCCTTGTTTATTATCTTGTGATCCCAATGGCCTGGAAGTTCTTTCTCGGCTTTGAACAGGCTGCGGGGGATGGCCATTTGGCGATTCAGCTTGAAGCCAAGGTCAGCGAATATCTTTCTTTGATCATGAAGCTGATTTTGGCCTTCGGTTTGTCTTTTCAGCTTCCGGTCTTGCTCACTTTGATGGGCCGTGCCGGGTTGATCACCGCGGATGATTTGCGGGAAAAGCGCAAATATGCCGTTGTAATCACCTTTGCGGTGGCCGCTTTGATCACTCCGCCGGATCTTATCAGCCAGATCGGGCTTGGCATTCCGATCCTGCTGCTTTACGAGATATCGATCATAGCCATAGGGATGTCGGCGCGCCGGGCTGCGCGTGCAGATGATAAGGCCGGTGCTGCATCCTGATCCGCTTTCATCGTCGGTTGGACAGATATAGATGCTCGATATTTCCCTTTTTCGTGAAGACCCTGAAGCCATTGATGCGGCACTGGCACGCCGGGGTGTTGCCCCTGTGGGCGCCAAGGTTGCCGCGTTGGATAGCCGTCGTCGGGCGCTGTTGACCGACATTCAAAAAGCGCAGGCTGAACGCAATGAAACGTCAAAAGGCATTGGCTTTGCCAAGCGTGAAGGCCGCGATGCTCAGGATCTGATGGATGCGGTTTCGGCCCTGAAAGAAAAAATGGCAGGGCTGGAAGCCGACGAACGTGCGGTTGCCGCCGAACTGGATGATCTGTTGTTGGGCATCCCCAATGTGCCGTTGGACGATACCCCCGATGGGGCCGATGAGGCCGATAATGTGCAGGTGCGCGTTCATGGCGAAAAGCCGCACTTCTCCTTTGCCCCGAAAGAGCATTTCGAACTGGGGGAAGCCCTTGGCTTGATGGATTTTGAAGTGGCGGCCCGTTTGTCTGGCTCGCGCTTTGTGGTCTTGAAAGGCGGTCTTGCGCGGCTGGAACGGGCGCTTGGCCAGTTTATGCTGGACCTTCAAACCACAGAACATGGCTATGAAGAAGTGGCGACCCCTTATCTGGTGCGTTCCGATGCCTTGATCGGGACCGGACAGCTTCCGAAATTTTCCGAAGATTTGTACCGCGCCGGTGATGAACATTGGTTGATCCCGACGGCGGAAGTGACCCTGACCAATCTGGGCCGTGAACACATTCTGACGGAAGAAGACCTTCCAATCCGGGTGACAGCCCTGACACCGTGTTTCCGCTCGGAAGCGGGGGCGGCGGGACGTGATACACGCGGCATGTTGCGCCAGCATCAGTTCAGCAAAGTTGAACTGGTGTCGGTGACCACGCCTGAAGACTCCCGTGCTGAACTGGACCGCCTTGTGGGCTGTGCCGAAGAGGTCTTGAAGCGTTTGGGCATTGCCTATCGGGTGATGCGCTTATGCACCGGAGATATGGGCTTTTCAGCGCAAGCGACCTTCGATATCGAAGCATGGCTGCCGGGGCAAAACACCTATCGTGAAATCTCTAGCTGTTCTTTATGCGGTGATTTCCAGGCACGGCGGATGCGGATGCGCAGCCGTGGCAAGGCGGAAAAGAAAACACGCTTTCCCCACACGCTCAATGGCTCTGGACTGGCATTGGGGCGCACATTGATTGCCGTGATGGAAACCTATCAGAATGAAGACGGCTCCATCACCGTACCCGAAGCATTAAAGCCCTATATGGGCGGGATGGACAGAATAACTCCATGAGCAGGCCTATTTCCACAAAGCGTATTCTGGTCAGCAATGACGATGGCATCCACGCCACCGGTATCCGGTATCTGGAAGCCATCGCACGGGAATTGTCGGACGATGTGTGGGTGGTGGCCCCGGATTCGGAACAATCCGGCGCCGGACATTCCCTTACGCTTACGGAGCCTTTGCGGCTACGGCAGGTGGATGAAAAGCGCTTTGCGGTACGCGGCACCCCCACCGACAGCGTGATGCTGGCGGTCAATCATATCATGAAGGACCAGCGCCCGACGCTGGTGCTGTCCGGCATCAATCGCGGGGCCAATCTGGCGGAAGATGTTACCTATTCCGGTACGGTGGCGGCTGCCATGGAAGGCACTTTGGCGGGTATTCCCTCCATTGCGCTAAGCCAAGCCGTCAAGCCCGCACCGGTGCTCACCAATTGGAGCGCCGCAAAGGCTTATGCCAAATCCATGATCGAAAAAGTGGTGGCTCAAGGTTGGCCGGTAGAAACCCTGATCAATATCAATTTCCCGTCGGTGGATGCGGATTTGGTAAAGGGCGTGCGGGTGACAAAGCAGGGCCAGCGCGATTTGGGGCAATTGAATGTGGAACAACGCACAGATATGCGCGGGGTTCCTTATTACTGGTTTCGCCTGTCGCGGGAGCCGGGGCGGCCTGCTCAGGAAACGGATTTGAAAATGGTGCGCGAGGGATGGATTTCCATCACGCCGCTGCATCTCAATCTCACACATTCAAAAACGCGGGATGCTTTGGCAAAGCCGCTGGATGAAACTTTCTGATCTTGCGGCCTAATCCTGCTGCACTTCATCAAGGCCCGATGCGGCCCAGGCGGCCAAAAGCCCCATAATGGCAAACAAAACGAGCACGGCACTTTCGCTCCAAATATAGGCAAGACCGCCAAAGCCCCCGCCCATGATGAGCAACAGCCCGATCATGGAATTGGAGAGTGCTGTATAGGCGGCGCGGTGATCGGGGGTGGCCATATCCACCAGATGCGTGGAACGCCCCAACCGCACCCCTTGATGGGCGATCATCAAAACGAACAGCACAAAAGGCATCAACAGGGGAAGGCCGATCATCTGTGGGGCCCATATTCCAAGGCTCCCTGCGATTCCAAGGGGGAGACTGGCCAACAACCCGGTGAGCTGCAGCACTTTGCGGCTGGACCGATCGGATATGCGCCCCCAGACATAGGTGCTCACCAAAGATGCGAGCGCAGAGGCCAGCACGAACAGGCCCAATTCTCCCAGTTTCCGGCCACTTTGTTGACCACTGAGGGCGAGCAGAAAAGGCGGGCTGAGCGCCGTTGAAAGCAGCAATGCGCGGGTGAGAATGAACCGTCGAAGCTGGCGATCGCGCTTTAATAACCCGAATTGCTCGATCACCAATGGCAGAGCGTTTTTCCCGCCTTCTGTGGCCCCCGGTTTTTCCTTGAGTGTGGCAAAAAGAACGGCGGATATCCCCCATAAGCCACCGGCGCATATCAAGGCGCTGGCGATGACGGGGACGGATTTGTCCAAGATCCCGCTGCTTAATAAAGTGCCGAACAGCAAAACGAAGGCGGCCGCTACTGTGCCGGCGGTGCCTGATGCCGTGCCACGGGTGGATTTGGACAAGGTTTTGCCCAGAACATCTTTATAGCTGACCGAACAAAGGCTGCGGGCAAGGGCAAAAAGGGATAATAGCCCCACAAGGGTCCAGCCTGCCATGCGGCCCTCCATAAAGAAGGCCGTCATCCCCATCCCAATCACCGAAAGGCCCTGAACGGCGCTGCCAAAAACCCATATCCATTTGCGCACCGGCAGGGCGCGGATGGCGGCGGAAATGAAAAGCTGCGGCACCAAAACACCGGCTTCGCGGATGGGAACCAAAAGGCCGATGAAAAAGGCGGGGGCCCCCAAAGCGCCAAGCAGCCAGGATAAAACCAGTTTCGGATCGGCCAATCCATCGCCGGTTTTTGTGGCCGCCAGACTGGCGATATGGATAAGGAAGTTCCCCGGCTGATCCTTGCAGGCAGATTCGGGGATGTCGCGGCACAAACGCCCCTCATCGTCTCCGGTTAAAAGCTGGTGGATCGCCTCTTTTGCGGTGGTCGTCATTCTGGATCTTTTCAAATATATCCGGGAGCGATTTTGTATATCGGCATTTCCCGCACATGGGTAGACAAGTGAATGCGGACAGGTAATTGTTGAACAGGATTTATTCGTGTTTTGAAAGGGCGACGGGATGGGGAACGGTCTGGCAAGAGCGCTGTCAGTTGGAGCGATTATTTGCCTTTCGGCCCTTGGCTTTTCAAGCGGGATTGCTGTGGCGCAAACATTGGTCGTTGGCAATAAAACGGCAGACACCCTAGGCTTCATCGACATTTCATCAGGAGAAATGCGCGCCGTGCGGGCCACCGGGCATGGGCCGCATGAAGTGGCCATCTCCCCTGACGGGACGGTGGCTGCGGTCGTCTCTTATGGATCGGCCAAACAGGCAGGCCATACCATCGGCCTGTTCGATGTGCAAAGCGCCACGCCTTTGAAGGTGATTGATCTGGGAAAGCACACCAAACCGCATGGCCTGCTGTGGATGCCCGATGGCGAAAGACTGGTGATCACCGCAGAAGGCAGCGGTTCGTTGCTTTTGGTGAAGGCGCAAACGGGAGAGATCCAGCATGTGATCGCCACCGGCCAATCCGGCTCGCATATGGTGGCGTTATCACCGGATGCACGGCTGGCCTATATAAGCAATTTGGGGTCCAATTCCTTTACGGTGATTGATCTGGAAACAGGCAAGCGCCTGACCACCATCAAGGCGGGCCTTGAAACGGAAGGCATAGCCGTGACCCCGGATGGCCGTGAAATCTGGGTGTCCAACCGGGCGGCGGATACGGTCACGCTGTTTGATGCGGATGGGTATGAGCCGCTGGCGATCATTGAAACAGGGGAAATGCCGATCCGGGTGGCGATCAGCCCCGATGGCCGTTTTGCTGCTGTGTCCAATGCCCGTGATTCCACCATCAGCGTGATCGACACCGAAAGCCGAACGGTGATCCAGACCATTCCGCTTTCGTCTTCTGGTCAGGCGGCGGCCCTGATGCCGGTGACGCTGCTCTTTTCGCCGGATGGAACGCGGCTTTATGCGGCGCTTACCAATGTGGCCGAAATTGCGGTGATCGATACGGCCACTTGGCGGCAAACAGGGCATTTCAAAGCCGGGGCCGGGTCCGATGGTCTGGGCTGGTCGCCCTTGGCTTTGCTGGCAGAGAAATAAAGCGTTACAGTGCTTTATCGAAATTGCCAATCGGGGGCATCATGATCAAACGCATTGCTATTGGTTCGGGTATGGCGGTGGTTCTTGCCAGTTGCCTCGTGGCTGTGATCGCTTGGTCGCCTTTGCCGGATTTCAATGCGGACGCTGCCATAAAGGCCGCGCAATCCTATAATGCCGAAGTGATCCGCGATGAGTATGGCGTGCCGCATATTTTTGGCGCCCGCGATCAGGATGTGGCCTTTGGTCTTGGCTATGCCCATATGGAAGACGATTGGCAAACCATAGAGACGGTGGTCTTGATGGCACGCGGAGCCTTGGCCCGCCGCGATGGCGCCGATGCCGCCCCCACAGATTATCTGGTGCGCATGTTCGGGGTGCAAAAGGCCGTGGCCGCGCGGTATGAAACCGATCTTGGCCCAAAGATGCGCGCGGTTCTGGAAGGCTATGCCGCCGGGATCAATCTTTATGCCGCCGATCATCCTGATCGGGTTAATCCCCTTGCTTTACCGGTTTCGGCGCAGGATGTGGTGGCGGGCTTTGTGTTTCGCGCTCCCTTTTTCTATGGGCTGGAACGTGTTTTGAAGGATTTGTCGCAAGATGATCCTGAACAAACCGCGTTCAATGATGCCATTCGCACGGCGCTTCATTTAAAGGCCGGTGCGCATCTTGGCTCCAATGCCATGGCCGTGGCCCCCGGTCGTTCGGAGGATGGGCACACCCGTTTGATGGTGAATTCCCATCAGCCCTATACGGGGCCGGTGGCATGGTATGAAGCGCATCTCCAGTCCGATGAAGGCTGGGCTGCCAATGGGGCGCTGTTTCCTGGCTCGCCGGTGATGCTGGTGGGGCACAATCGGGATCTGGGGTGGGCGCATACGGTGAACGAGCCGGATCTGGTGGATGTTTATCGGCTGGAAGTGGATGATGTCGATGATCCCGTTCGCTACCGCTTTGATGGGGAGTGGCGCGCCTTGGAGCGTGAGACGGCTCATCTGCAGGTGCGTCTGTGGGGACCATTTTCATGGACCTTCAAAAAACCGCTTTATCGCAGCGTGCATGGCCCGGTTTTGAAAACGCCCAAAGGGGTGTTTGCCATCGCCTTTGCCGGAGAAGGGGATGTGCGGGCGGTGGAGCAATGGTACCGCATGAACAAGGCAGAAAGCCTGACAGGCTGGATGGATGCCATGGCGATGATGGCGGTTCCCAGCCTGAATACGGTTTATGCGGATAAAGCGGGCAATATTGCCTTTGTTTATAATGCCCGTATTCCAGACCGTGCGCCCGGTGCGGATTATGAGGGTATTTTGCCCGGCAATGATCCGCATTTGGTATGGCGCGATGTGCGGCCCTTTTCAGAGGTGCCAAAGATCGTCAATCCGCAATCGGGTTATCTGGTGAGCGCCAATAGCACCCCCTTGCGGGCCAGTGATGTGGCCGATGATTTGAAGGAAAGCGATTTTCCGCCGGATTTGGGCATTGAACGCCATCTGACCAATCGCGCTTTGCGGGCCTTGGCGCTGTTTGGCAAGGATACATCCATCAGCGCCGAAGAATTCCTGCGTTATAAATTCGATAAGACCTATGCGCCGGGGTCCAATATGTCGCGTTTTGTGCGCTATATTTCGGGCCGTGATTTCCGCGACCAACCTAAGCTTTTGGAAGCGCAGCAGCTTTTGCTGGATTGGGACGGGACGGCGGAATTGGAAAGCGAAGGCGCGGCTCTGGCCATTCTGGGCAGCCTGAAAGCGGTGCATAGCTTTGAATTCAAGGGCTGGGATATGGACCCGGTGGAAGCCTTTGAGGAAACGGTGGATGCGTTGCACAAGCATTATGGAACCGTTCATGTGCCTTGGTCGAAAATCAACAAGGTCTATCGCGGCGATCAAGAAACAAGCCTTGGAGGCGGGCCGGATACCTTGCGCGCGGTTTATGGCGGCAATAGCCTGGCAGAGGATGGCACTTTGCACGGCATGGCGGGGGATAGTTATATCCAGCTTGTGGATTGGGATGAAAACGGGCAGGTGAAGGCATGGGCCGTGCATCAATTTGGATCGGCCACATTGGATGAACGCTCCCCCCATTATGGCGACCAGCTATCCCTTTTTGCTGCGGAACGATTAAGGCCTGTCGATCAAAATATGCCGAGCCTTGCATCGAAGGCCAGCAGCCGCTACCGCTTGCCCCGGCGATAAGGATGGCGCACAGTTATCGCAGGTGGCTGATATCGGGCAGGACTGTCTTGTTTTCGCCTTGGCTTGACGCATAAAATAAACCGCAAGACGGCTTCTGACGATCATTCTGGTTGTGGAAAAGAGATGAGCACAAACAAGGGAAAGGGGGCGGGTGCAACCATTCTGGCAGGGCCGGGCCTGATTCGCCAGCCTTCGGCGGTGGCCGAACGGTTGGACGATAAATTGTCCGGGATGGTCGCTGCCTTGGAAGATATTGCCAATTGCCCCACGCCGGAAGCGGGTCCGGGCCTTTCATCGAATTTCGATCTGCCTGAAGGATTGGACCCGGGAGCGCGGCTGCTGCGCTTTTGCGATGCCTTGCGCGAAATGAGCGGCCCCTTGCTGTTCGATCTGGCCAAAACCTATGTGGATGTAGTGCGGACCCAGCGTTTGTCGCCGGATGCCCATATCAATTTGTTCGAGCAGCGCACCACGGCCTTGATTGACTATTTTGTAGAGTTGGCACAGGTGCATGGGGTGGCTTTTGCGACCCGTGAAGGCCCTTTGTCGCCGGATTTTGTCGAACAGACACTGGCCGGCCTGCGGGGCAGTCTGGATGAAGATCGGGATAGCGCCCGGTTGGCGGCGCTCAACCTTCATTGAGCCGGGGCATCAGCTCCACGAAATTACAAGGCCGGAAACGGTTATCCAATTGATCGCGCAGAATTTTATCCCAACCATCCTTGCAGGCGCCAGTGGAGCCGGGCAGGGCAAATAAATAGGTGCCGCCGGCAACGCCCCCGGTGGCGCGGGACTGGATTGTGGATGTCCCGATGATCGGATAGCTAAGGGCGCGAAATAGTTCGCCAAAGCCGGGAATGGCCTTGTCATATAAGGCTTCAAAGGCTTCCGGTGTGACATCGCGCCCGGTAACGCCGGTGCCGCCCGTAGCGATCACAACATCCACATCGGATGATACAATCCATGCTTTCAGATGTGATTGAATGGCCGCAATATCATCGGCAATAATGGCCCGGTCTGCCAGCCTGTGTCCGGCACGAACAAGCCTGTCCACAAGGCAATCGCCGGATGTATCGGTGTCCGGGGTGCGGCTGTCCGATACGGTAAGAATGGCGATGCCAACGGCAATGAATGGGCGGTTTTCGTCAATTCCCGGCATGAATTTCGGCTCTTGTTGTATTGGTGGGGCTGCTGTTCGCAAATCGGTGGGGCGTAGCATTGTCCAGCGTTTCATAAACAGGCCAGGCATTTGATGCAACGGCATCAAGGCTAGGGGTGGGCTGCCCCATCTGCATGCGGTAAAGCCACAGATTGGATATCACATTCCCGATGAAATTGCGGGTTTGCTGGGCGGGAAGAGATTCAATGAACAGCAATGGATCATTGCGATAATCGGTTTTTCTGCGCCAGCGCGACAGATTCCCCGGACCGGCATTATAGGCGGCGGCCAACATGAACAGATTGCCTTCCACCACCGAAAGATCGGCCAGATGTTCGATATAACGTTGCCCCAAAGCCATATTGAAATCCGGATCATAAAGGCGGCTGCGCTTCCATTTCAGGCTGCTGTCGCCGGTCAGATAGCTGGCGGTTTCCGGCATCACTTGCATCAGGCCAGACGCCCCCACATGGGATAAGGCCCGCGAAGAAAACTGTGATTCTTGCCGCATGAAGCAAAAACAATGGCCCGGTCCACGGTAAAGCCGCCATCGGGGGCCCAATCGGGCAAGGGATAATGAAGGGCTATGGGCAAATCCGCATCGCGCAAAGCCCGCGCCACACGAAGCTGGCTTGCGGGCAGTTTCAACTGTGCGGCAAAGGCGGCCAGCACCGGCCAGTCCTTGCGGTTCGAGCGGCCAAGAGCCAAGCGCAATTCCAGATCGGCCCGCAGGCTTTCGCCAATTTCCACAAGGGCAATGGCGCGGCGCACCGAGGCATTTTTCAAAATCGTTTTCAACTGGGCGTCATCGGGCGGTGGCACCGTCCAATCATATCCCGGATCAAGGGCAAGCTGCCGCATGGCGATCAGGCCATAAAAGGTTTCCCGTTCTTTGGCCGCCAAGCGCAAATGTGCGGTTACCGCTTTGAACCGGCCACAGGATTGCGCAGAGCGGGCCGCCCAATAGGCTCCGGCGGAGCGCTGCCAGCTTCCGGCCATGGGGGAATGGGAAATGCCGGAGAACAGGTCGAGAGCCGTTGCACAATCGCCATAGCGCCATGCCGCCAGCCCGCCATACCAGCGGGCATCTTCAGCATAATCGGGCGAAAGATCTGTGGCCATTTTGGCTAACAACAAGGCTTTGTGGTCATCGCCATCGAAAAAATGCGCAAAGGTCACTTTGCCAAGGGCTTTGGCCGCTTCATGGGGGGCCAGAATATTCAGCCGTTCCATGGCCCAATAGCGCTTTTCCGCCCGGTCCGGATTGCGGCGGCGCATCTGTCTGTCGACGATTTTGAAAAAATCCCCCACCATTTTCTTGGTGGCGGCGCTGCGTTTGGGGGCTTTTGGCAAAGATGGCCGTTGCGGCGCACCGCCATAAATGCCCCGTGCCGGGACCGGCTTTTTGGGGGCCGCGGCGTTTCCTTGGCGTTTTTTGGCCAGCTTATAGATGCGGGTTGCATCGGGGTGATCGGCATAGGCCGCCATCCAATCGCGTAATTCCGCATAGCGTGACCGATAAGCGGTGGGGTGCATATAACGCTGGAACAGCACATGCCCCATCAAAATGGGGTTTTCCAATTCTTTGATCAGGGCATCGGCCTGTCGCCACTTGCCATCGGCCTGCAGGTCGAAGATGGAGCGGTAAAGGGCTTGATCGTCCGGGCTGAGGATCGACGGCGTGGTATAAAATGCGCCATTACCCGTCAAAACAGCCGGGCTGGATGTGCCGGTGGTTTTGCTGGTGTCATTGGCCCATGCGGGCGCATATGGTGCGGCCACCACCATTGCCGCAGTCAAAAAGACAGCGGAAAAGCGTTTCAGAATACCAAAACAGGAGCGGCGGAAAACCGGGTCAAAAGATTGGTCAGGCATTGTCGCCCTTATTTTTTGCGTCCAGCTTTTCGGATAAGGAAAGAAGGTCTTTCCACGCATCGGCTTTCAGGCGCGGCTGCCTTAAAAGATAGCTGGGGGCATAGATTGGCAGCACTTGGATATTGCGCTGTCCTATCTCCAGTGTTTTCCAGCGTCCGTGCAGCTTGCTGATGCTCGCCTCTATTCCCAATAAAGCCGTGGCGGGCAGGGCGCCAAGACATATCAAAAAGTCCGGTGCCACCAGCTCGATATGCCGCCGGATGAACGGCAGACAATGGGCAAGCTCCATGGGAGAGGGAGCGCGGTTCCCCGGCGGACGCCATGGGATAACCGTGCCGAGATAAGCGTTTTCTGAACGGTCAAGACCGATGGCCGCCAGCATTTTATCCAGCAATTGTCCCGCTTGCCCGGAAAAGGGCGTGCCGGTGCGATCATCATCCTTATCGGGCATATCGCCCACGCACATCACCTTCGCTGTGGGGACCCCATCGGCAAATACCGTGGATAAAGCCGTCTGTTTCAGCCCGCATTCTTCATAGCTGTTGATGGCGGCTTTTAAATCTTCAAGGCTTTTACAGTCAGCGGCGATCTGGGTGGACGCCAAGACCCGCGGGGCGGCGGCGGGACGAACCGCTGCCGGGCCTTGTCTTGCGGTGGCGGTTTGCGGTGCTTGGGCCTGGGTTGCAGATTGGGGCAGAGGCACGGCCTGAGATTGGGAAAACCGGTCAATGGGCGCATCGGCAATGGCTTCGTTCACGCCTGCGGCCAGATACCAGCCGAGCAATGCCCTGGCATCGAAACTTTGTCCGTCATTGGTCAAATGCTGTGTCATGATGCGGTATACTTACTGGATCTCTGCAAAAAGCTCGTTAACACGCGTTCGGTGTCTTGTCATCCATGGAAGAAGCGGCCTTCCTTTAAAGGCAGCTTGTCACCTTCACGAGAAGAAAGCACCATCGGGTTTGACCAAGAGAGGTGAGAACGGGCATAAAGCGTGCAAAGCGCTTATATTGTGAATGGTTAAGAGTATCATATCCGGATTGGATATGTGTGTGGATGGAAAGGATGCGGGATGGAACGCGAGGCCATGGAATTTGACGTGGTGATTGTAGGGGCAGGCCCTGCGGGGTTGGCTGCGGCAATCCGGTTACGCCAATTGGCCGAAAAAGAAGGCCGGGATGTGAGCGTGTGCGTGCTGGAGAAAGGCTCCGAAGTGGGGGCGCATATCCTGTCGGGCGCGGTTGTGGACCCCGTTGGCTTGATGAACTGATCCCCGATTGGCGCGATAAGGACTGCCCCATGTCCACTCCGGTGAGCGCGAATCACCATTGGTTTTTGGGCGAGTCCAAAAAAATCGACATGCCGCATTTCCTGTTGCCGCCCCTGATGAATAACAAAGGCTGCTATACGGGCAGCCTTGGCAATATGTGCCGCTGGCTGGCAGAGCAGGCGGAAGCCTTGGGGGTCGAGGTTTATCCCGGCTTTGCCGTTTCTGAAGTGCTTTATGATGAAAATGGCGCGGTGCGCGGTGTGGCCACCGGCGATATGGGAATTGCCAAGGACGGGTCGAAAAAAGCCAGCTATGAGCCGGGCATGGAGCTTCATGCCAAATACACATTCTTTGCCGAAGGGGTCCGCGGGTCGCTGACCAAAGGTCTGTTCGAGAAATTCAATCTGCGCGATGGGGTGGACCCGCAGACCTTTGCCATCGGTATCAAGGAATTGTGGGAAATCGATCCCGCCAAGCATCAGCCGGGCACGGTGATCCACACGCAAGGCTGGCCGCTGACCGATGTGGCCGGGGGCGGTTTCATCTATCATCAGGAAAACAACCAACTGGCCATCGGCTTTGTGGTGGCTCTGGATTATGCCAATCCGCATCTTTATCCCTTTGAAGAAATGCAGCGCTGGAAAACCCATCCGGCGATCCGGGCGCTTCTGGAAGGGGGGCGGCGCATTTCTTATGGTGCGCGGGCCATCAATGAAGGCGGTTTGCAATCTGTTCCCAAATTGGTGTTCCCCGGCGGCGCGCTGATCGGCTGCTCGGCAGGTTTTGTGAATGTGCCGCGTATCAAGGGATCGCATACAGCCATCAAAACCGGCATGCTGGCGGCAGAGGCTGCCTTTGCGGCTCTTGGTGAAGGCCGGGAAGGCAAAGATGAACTGAGCGCCTATCCCGAAGCCGTGCGGGCATCATGGGTGTGGGATGAATTGAGGCAGGTGCGCAATGCGCGCCCGGCATTGGCGAAATTCGGCATCACCCTTGGCACCCTTTATTCCGGCCTTGATCTGTGGCTCAATTCTTTGAAGCTCGGCTTTTTGGTGCCTTGGACCTTCAAAAATCATGCGGATCATAGCGCCATCCGTCCGGCAAAGGAGTGTGAAAAGATCACCTATCCCAAGCCCGACGGGGTGATTACGTTCGACCGGTTGTCATCGGTGTTTTTATCCAACACCAATCATGAAGAAGACCAGCCATCCCATTTGCAACTCAAAGATCCCGAGGTGCCCATCAAGATCAATCTGCCGATCTATGATGCGCCGGAGCAACGCTATTGTCCGGCCGGGGTTTACGAGATTGTCGGGCGGGAAGAAGGCAAGCCGAAATTGCAGATCAATGCGCAGAATTGCGTGCATTGCAAAACCTGTGACATCAAGGACCCCACACAGAATATCAATTGGGTGGTGCCCGAGGGTGGCGGTGGGCCGAATTATCCCAATATGTAAGGGCCTTTTCTTCGCGCGATATTGTACGTGGCGGAGCAGGATGGCCGACGGAAGGCGGGGCGTCGGTGGCGCATGGCGAACTGGAGCGGAGACAAATTGATGCGAAAAACGCGTGCGGCCTTATGGGTTTTTGGTGCAGTGTTGCTGTCGGGATGCGCCATGACGCAGCAAGATGACAACCCTTATGGCTATGTCACGAGCCTTATGCTGGCGAGATGGATTTTGGCAATTATGTTGCTGGCCGTTTTGCCCATCAAATTGGGGACCCGCGCGCTGCGGATTTCTTGCTGCGTGCTGCCGACCAAGATCCGCAGAGCACGGTTATTCTAAGCCAAGCCTTTCTTACATTATTGACCGATGGGCGCTTTGCCGATGCGGTGGCGGCGGCCAAGCGTTTGCATGCACAAGGCAGCGGCAACACATTGGCCGTGCTGTATTTGGCATTGGATGCCTTGAAATTTGAACGCTATTCCCAAGCTCAGGCCTATCTTGAGGAATTGAGCGCCAATGGTTTTGAAATGCTGGCGGTGCCCATCACTCAAGCATGGGTACAGGCGGCTCAGGGGCATCGAGACGCGGCTTTGGAGGCTTTGTCTCCTTTAGAGGCGATCCCGGCCTTAAGACCCTTTGGGGCAACGCATCGGGCGTTTTTGCTGGATTATCTGCGTGAAGACGATGCCGCGCAAAGTGCGTATCTGGAAGCCTTGCAAGGGGCGCAGATTTCCTCCTTGCAGCCGGTGGTATCTTATGCCGCTTTTTTGCAAAGATTGGGCAGAAGCGACGATGCCATTGCGATGCTGGATGAGTATCTGAAGGCTTTTCGTAATAATGTCTTTTTGCTGGATGCCCGTGATCGGTTGGTGGCCGGAAAGCCTGTCACGCATTTGGCGTCAACTCCTGCGGGTGCTGTCAGCCTTGTGATGTTCCGCGCGGCGGGCGAACTGGGCCGCGATGATGCCCCGCGCCCTGCCATTATTTATGCCCGTTTGGCGTCTTATCTCTCGCCGGATATGGGCGATGCCCGTTTGCGATTGGCGGCCATGCTTGCGGATGCGGACCTTTATAGCGCGGCGCTTTCGGAATTGAGGAAGATCAACGAAGATGCCCCGGAATTCGATGCGGCGCAATTGCAAGCCGCGTGGATTCATCAACAATCCGGTGATTATGAAGAGGCGATCACCGTTCTTCTGGATTATTTGTCCATTCATCCGGAAAATGTACGTGGATGGGCCGCCCTTGGGGATATTCACCGCAGCAATGAAGCCTATGAGAAGGCGGTAGAGGCTTATCAACGGGCCATCAATCTGCATACGGCGGACAGCGATGTGCAGGCTTGGTTTTTGCACTTTACGCGCGGCATCGGCTATGAGCGGATGGGTGATTTCGACAAGGCAGAAGCGGATCTTTTGAAAGCATTGGAGCTTAATCCCGATCAACCGCAGGTGCTCAATTATCTGGGATATAGCTGGATCGATCGTGGCCTTCATTTGGAACGCGGAACGGAAATGATCGAACGGGCGGTGGAATTGCGCCCCAATGACGGCTTTATCATTGATAGTTTGGGCTGGGCATATTATCTGCGCGGCGATTATGAAGAAGCGGTGCGGCATTTGGAACGTGCCGTTTTATTGGAGCCTTCGGACCCTACTTTGAACGACCATTTGGGGGATGCCTATTGGAAAACCGGCCAACGAAAGGACGCGCGTTTCCAATGGACCCATGCCTTGGCTGCTGATCCCGATGAAGAGGCGCGTCAGCTGATCATTGACAAGCTGGAGGTGGGGCTGGAATTGGCGCTGACCAGCCAAAAAGACCAAATGCAGGCCGATAAGCATATGGGCCAACAGGATGTGGCCAAGGTCGAAGATGGGCAAGCGCCAAAGCCATGATGCAGAAAGACGTAGGGATTAAGGTTTTCGCCCCGGCGAAGATCAATCTGTATTTGCACATCACGGGCCGTCGGGAAGACGGTTATCACTGTCTCGATAGTGTGTTCTTGTTCACAGGGCTTGCGGACGAGCTGGTGATGACGCCCGCTGACGAGATGCGTCTGGTGATTGATGGCCCCACATCTGGCGCTTTGGCCGGAGAGGCTGTGGACGATAATCTGGTATTGCGTGCTGTGCGCTTGATGGGCGAGGCTATGGGCGTATCGCAAAAACTGGATATCCGTCTGACCAAAAATATTCCTGTGGCTGCAGGCGTTGGGGGCGGGTCGGCAGATGCTGCGGCGGCCATGCAGGGATGCGCTACCTTGTGGCAAAACAAGGAACAAGCCCATCGTCTGTCATCAAACCGGATGATTGAACTGGCGGAGCATTTGGGCGCGGATGTGCCGCCGTGCCTTGATGGCAAGCCGGTGCGTGTCGAAGGGATCGGGGAAGAGCTCAGCTCTGTTGGGGCCGCGCCTGATTGGGGTATTCTCCTGGCCAAGCCCAATGTGGCGATGCCAACGCCCGCTGTCTTCAAAGCCTATAAAAACAGCGGTCTGCCGTTTTCTGCCGCGCTTGAAGATGGTCCATTCTGGACGGATGTGAATTGGCTGAAAACCGTGGCGCGCAATGATCTGGAAGCGACGGCTTTGGCGCTTCAGCCAGAGATCAAGATGGTGATCGGCGCATTGGCTGCGCTGCCCGGTGCCCGTTTGGCGCGGATGAGTGGCTCCGGAGCACATGTTTTGCCCTTTTCGACAGCCCGGAAGAGGCTCTTGCCGCCCATGCGGATTTCGTGAAAAAACACCCCCGCTGGTGGAGTTGGGCCGGCGCGACATTTGAATGAGACGCTTTCCACATGATAGTGGTTGTGGGAAGGTCTTGCTTTTCTGTATTGTGCACGACAATCGGTGATCGTCATGCTGGAAATCCGGCACGATGATCGCCCCAAGAGATATTCAGGGATTTGGGAACTTGATGACAAGCGGTTGGGCGAAAGCCTCTTTCTTCTCCATGCGCACTGTTTGGGCTGTCTTGATCTTCGGGATCATGATGTTCGCATTTGGGTCCGCGAAGGCACAACTCCCCGATCCGGAGACTTTGAGCCGGTTGTTGGAACAGGGACAGGCTTTGCAAAGTAGTATCGGGCAAACGCAATCGCCGCTGGATCGATCGCGCGATAGCCGTAGCAGCAGCAATCTTTTTGGCTTCCAAGACGAATTTGCAGAAGAAAAAGAAGACCCTTTGTCTCCCATTGAGGCTGATTATAACCGGCGTTTGGGACGGGAATTGCCACCGGAGCCGGATGGTAGCCTGCTGCCCTTTATGGGGTCTTCGACGGCAATAGTACCGGCAACAACAATCCCAACGGCAACGGCAATGACACCGGTCGCAAGACCGCCGACCGAAGAAGAAAAGAAAAGGCTGAATGAACAGCGCGAGGCGGAAAAGCTGGCCCTTGAAAAGCCCGTTTTGCGCCAATTCGGCTATGATATTTTTCGTGAAAATATGGCGGCAGATGGCCCGGTCACCGGCCGTTTGTCCGATAGTTATGTGCTTGGGGTGGGCGATGAAATCGTCGTCTCTTTGGCCGGGCAGACCAAGAGCAGCATTGTCACCAGTGTGGATCGGGAAGGTCGGGTGGTTATTCCTGATCTTGCGCCCATTCCTGCAGCGGGTCGCAGTTCGGTGATTTCAGTGCAGACCTGCAACGGCGCGTTTCCGAGACTTTGCTCGGTACGGACGCTTATGTCTCCGTGGGGGCTTTGCGCCAGATCAGTGTAACGGTGGTGGGGGAAGTAACCTATCCCGGCGTGTATCAGACCACCAGCCAATCTGATGCCTTGCAGGTTTTGGCATTGGCCGGCGGCATCAAGAAAACCGGGTCATTGCGGAAAATCGCCATTTTCCGTGATGGCAAACGGCGTAGCATTGATCTTTATGATGTGTTGTTTGGGTCGGCGGATGTGTCGCTTGACATCCGTGACGGTGATCGGCTGTTTGTGCCTTTGGTGGGGGATACAATTGCCATTGCAAGTGATGTGGTGCGGCCCGCCATTTATGAGCTTCTTCCGGACATGCAGTTGACATCGGCAGATGTTCTGGCGCTGGCAGGTGGGTCTTTGCGGCCACGAGGCTATAGCATCGAACGCAACCGGATCGGGACGAATGGGCAGCAACATATCGCCCCCACTGCTCCCGAAGACCCGGTTTTTCCGGGCGATTTGCTTCAGGTTTTTCCCAAGCGCGAGGTGCAGATCGGCAGGTGCGATTGGATGGCCATGTGCGTCAGCCGGGCCTTAAGCCTTTGGCCTCTGTTCCGACCATTTCCGAGCTTTTGATGGATGGGGATGCGCTTCAACCGGCCCCCTATTTGCTGTTTTCCATTTTGGAAACCACGGATGAAGTGTCGCGTCAGCGAATTTATCAGCCTGTCGATTTAGGGCCGATCCTGTCCGGTATTGAAGACATCGCCTTGAAAGAACAAGACGCGCTTTTGGTGATGGGGCCGGAGGAAATGGCCTATCTTTCATCGGAAGCGGTTCGCAGTGCGATTTTGTCGCCAGAGTCTGTCACATCCGATCAATGCAAGGCCATTACGTCCTTGGCGCGCCGAGCGCGGCAGGCGGATAGTGAACGTTTGGCTGCTGTAGCCCGTTCAGTTTTTGTGGTGACAGGGGCTGAACAGGGGGGCAATGACAGTTCCGGCGGAACCAGCGAACAGCAAATGGTGGAAGAGGCGTCAAATTTTTCATCTGATGAAATCGTTTCTTCCGCGGAATTGGCGCGTTTGGCTTCGCAAGATGCGGATTGCAATGATTTCTTCGAGGAGAGCCCCGAAGTTTTGCCGTTGGCCATTGAATATTCCGTTGTCATGATGGGGGCCGTGCGTGAACCCGGGCTTTATCCCATTGCCAACACGGCCTCCTTGCGCGACCTGGTGGCCACAAGTGGTGGCATGAGCTTGTCTGTGGACCCTTCGCAAATTGAAATTTCCAGTTTCCGCGGTGGCGATCTGGCCGCTTTAGGGGCCGTGGAACGGCGCTATATCGACAGCCGCACCACAGCGCTGTCCGAAATTCAGGTCACACCGGGGAGCGCAATCCGCTTTGCCTCACTTTCGGGGTCTCTGGAAGCGGGAACCGTGTTGTTGTCCGGTGAATTCCGCCGTCCCGGTGTGTATAGCATCAAACGCGGTGAAACCTTGATGGAGGTGATGGAGCGCGCCGGAGGACTGACCGAGCAAGCCTATCCCTTCGGGGCCGTTTTTACCCGTGTTCGCGTCAAACAGGAACAGCAGGAAAGTTTCCGCCGCACAGCCAGAGAACTGAACAATGCTTTGGCATTGGCGATGGTGCAGAACAATATTTCCGGCAACGCGCTTACTGCAGCCAGTGGTCTGGTGAATTCCTTTGCGATGGTGGAAGCGGCCGGGCGTGTGGTGGTGGAAGCGGACCCCCGCGTATTGCAACAGGAGCCGGATCGGGATCTGGTGCTGGAAGGTGGCGATTCCATCTTTATGCCCAAGCGCCCCAATTTTGTTTTAACGGCTGGCGATCTGCTTAATCCCGGAGCCTTGCAGTTCCGGCCCGGAAAAACGCTGGAAGATTATCTGGGCGAGGCGGGCGGCTTTCAGGAAACGGCCGATAAAGGCCGTGTCTTTATTGTGTTCCCCAATGGGGTGGCACAGCCTGTCACCATGTCGCGTTGGTCGCGCAGTTCTGTGATGGTGCCGCCGGGCAGTACCATTGTGGTGCCGAAAGATGTCAATCCGTTGCAAACACTTAATATTGTGAGAGAAATCGCCGGCGTTCTGAGTAATTTGGCCGTGTCTGCTGCCTCTATCGCCGTTATTTCGCGCTAGGAGGCGATATGCGCCTCATTTTTACGGCGTCAGCTATTCTGATTGTCGCCACCGCCATGGGGGCGGGGGCACAGACGGAGTCTTTGGGACGGTCTGATGAAGCCGGGGCCGGAGATTTTGGCGCCATCGGTTTGCTGCGCACACCAACGGCGCGTACGATGGGTGCGGGGACGATCGAACTTGGCGGTTTTGCGCAAGAGTCCTATCGCGGCTTTTATGTGCGGGCCCATCCATTCGAGTGGCTGGAGGCAAATTTTCGCTTCACCGATATCACCAATGTACAAGAAGATGGCACGGTCCTACCGCTTGGGCAGGTGGATTTTCTCGAAGATTTGTTCGGCTTTAAAGGCGGTGGAACGATCACTGATCGCGCCTTTGATCTGAAAATCCGGCTGTTGCAGGAAGGGGACTTTCTCCCTGCCATTGCTGTGGGCTTTTCAGATATGTTCGGCGATGCCCGCTTTGGCGGCGAATATATTGTTGCCAATAAGCGCTTTGGGGCATTTGATTTCAGTTTTGGCCTTGGATGGGGCTATTTGGGCAGCCGCAATCATGTGGGCAACCCCTTTGGTCTGATCAGCAACAGCTTTGATCGGCGTGGATCGGCCAATAGCCGCGGGTCGTTTAATATAGGGAATTACTTTTCGGGCGACGATATTGCTTTTTTTGGTGGCGTTTCGTGGCAAACACCCATTCATGGCTTGTCCATGCTGGTGGAATATAGCGGCTCCGATCCTGAATTCGAGCCATTGGGCAACCGTTTTGATGAAGATTTTCCGGTAAATTTCGGGATGCGTTACCGGCCTTTCCCATGGCTGGATATGGGGCTGGGTTTCGAACGCGGGAATACGGTTTCAGCGCGCACAGCAATCCGCTTTGATCTGTTTGATCTTCCGGGAATGTTTGATCGGCCAAAAAGCTGGAAGCCACACCCTCCGGTGACCGCTCAGCAGTCCGAAGATGCTGGTGAGGACTCTCAAACCGTTAGCCAAGACGGCCCCAATCCAGAGATTGCCATTGGGCAAATATTGGCGGGTCTGGGCTTTGACGGGGCTTTGGTGCGGGGAGACGCGCAAGCGGTTTATGTGGACTTGCCGCTTAACACAAAGGGTGCGGAGAAGGGGCTTTCCGAGGCCGGGGTTGCCGCGCATATTCTGGCATATCTACCTGATACAGTGAACCGTTTGTGGCTGGTTTGGCGCGGCGAGAGGCTGAGTGAGGCGCGGCTTTACATCCCCAATGATGCGTCCGCTTTGCAAGCCCGCGCTGTGATGGCCTTGGCGGATATGGGGACTGTTTCTGAAATCACGCTCAAAGATGGCGAAGCGGTTTTTCATCCTTCAGGCGGAGAGGGGATCACGTTATTGGACTCAGTAGCCCTTGATGATGCGCTGTTGGTTGCCTTGCCTTCGGATATGGGGGCTGTGCGCCTTGCCAAGCCGGCGCACCATGGAGAGGCCGCGCAATCCGGTGAAACTATGCTGGACCTTCATGCTGTGCGGGCGCTGGCACAAGCTTCCCATATGTTGGATGCAGCGGGGGGCAGCCTTGTGACCGGCCTTTCCATCAAGGGGCAGCACGCTGCGCATTTACAGGTGGACCAAGCGGATACAACAGGCATTGATGGCGCGGAATTGGCCGAAAGAGTCAAAGTGGCGCAAGCTGTTGTTTCCGCGGCGGGCTATGATAATCGGGATGTGCTGGAGCGCAAAGCCGGGCTTTTATTTGAAAAGCTGGAAGCCAATGGTCACCGTCCCAGAGCTTTGGCTTGGCATAATGGCCGCATGACCCTGTGGCTGGATGATGCGCCCACGGATAGAGAAATGCAGTTGGTTGGGCAGGTAGCCCGGCAAGTATCGGGCTTCGCCGGGGCGCAAGTGGAGGCCATTGCGGTCCGGCGCAGTCTTGGCAGCCATGATATTTTGGAAACGCGGATTTTGCGCCGTGATCTGGTGAATGCGTTGGAAGGGCGGGGCAGCCCGGAGGAATTGTGGATCACGGCGAAGGTCGAGATGGAGCCGGATTCCACGGCAGTGGACGGGACCTTCATTGCCAATGACAATGCTTATCCTGCCTTTCAGTGGGGCGTGGCGCCGGTTGTGATCCAGCAGGTGGGCGATTCAAAAAGCGGTGCCTGGCTTGCAGATCTGAATGTGGACCTTTTGGCCAGCCTTGATCTGATGCCTGGCTTGCAGCTTTCCGGTGCGGTGCGGCGCTTTATTGGTGGCAATCTGGATCAGATCGGCCAAGTGTCTGAGGCAAGCGACCTGCCGGTGGTGCGCAGCGATATCCGGGACTTTATCGAGGAAGGGCGGACCGCGATTCCATATCTGCAAGCGGATTGGCGCGGTGGATTGGGTGAAAATCTTTATGGGCGCTTGTCGGCAGGTATTTTTGAGCAAATGTTTGGCGGCTTGTCTTTGGAAATGCTTTACCGCACCCCCGATACGGCTGGTCTTTGGGCGGCGAATTGAACTGGGTGCAGCGCCGTGATGCCGATCAGCTTTTCGGATTTGAAGGGCGTGATACCCTGACAGGGGATGTCAGCCTGTACCGGGAATGGGGCGGCGGCCTTTTATCGACCGTGCGGGTCGGACGGTTCCTTGCCGGTGATTGGGGCGCAACGGTGGATATGTCCAAGCGCTTCGATAATGGGGTGCGCCTTGGTGGGTATGTCACGCTGAGCGATGGCTCGGGCCGGGAATTCGGTGGCTCTGCCCCGGATAAAGGTTTGTATCTAACCGTTCCCTTGAGCAAATTTTGGCCCTTTGGTGGCCCGCGCAAATCTGTTTCCACGCGCTTTAGCGATCTGACGCGGGATAGCGGCCAGCGTTTGCGCTTGAATGGGCGGCTTTATGAGTATGTGAGCGGGCTTAATCGGCAACGGCTTGAGCGGGATTGGACGGAAATCCTAGACTAGGTCATTGATAATTGGTTAATATCTTTGGGCTAGAGGATCAGTCTATGGGTCGATTGGTCGGGCCGGTTGCCTCAAATTCCTGATATATGTGTCATTTTTTTTGTGGGTACTGCTTTAAATGCGCCAGTTGTGCCGCGAAAAATACACAATTGCGCCATATGCCCATGGTGCTATTTGATATCAGTGCGCGAATAAGACGTAAAATGGTTGGAGGCTAAGCGTGAGTGGGGAACTGTTGTTTGGTATAGGGGTTTTGGCGCTGATCATGGCATTGACCGTGTGTTTGCTGGCCAACCCGATTGCCAAAGCGCTTGGCGTGATGGATTTGCCTGATGGTGAAAATGGCCGCAAACGCCATGCACGCCCAACGCCTCTGGTCGGAGGGGCTGCCATTGTCTTGCCTGTATTGGTCAGCACATTTTTGTTTCAGCCGGGCTTTAACGGATTTCCGTGGATTGTCGGGCTTTCGATTTTTTTCATTTTTTTGATCGGTTTTTTTGACGATCGCAATCATGTGCAGCCGATCTGGCGCCTTGTTCTTTCCACCTTTATCCTGTCGGGGGCTTTGTTTCAGGTTCCGGATTTGCGGCTCGAGATTCTTTATTTCTCCTTTATCGAATCGCCTTTCATCCTGTCTCCGCTCGTGGCGGGCGGCTTTACCCTTGTGTGCCTTTTGGGTCTGCAAAATGCGGTGAATATGGCCGATGGCAATAATGGGCTGGTGATTGGCCTGTCCAGTTTATGGACGGCATTTTTGTTGTTCGCCGCTCCGGTTGAATTGCGCCCGATTTTGGTGACTCTACTTGTGTCGCTTCTGGTGACACTTCACTTTAATGTGCGCGGAAAATTGTTTCTGGGGGATGCGGGAAGTTACTCTCTGGCCGTTCTGATCGGCATGCTGTCCATTTATGTGTTCAATCACAGCCGTATGGAATTGTCGGCGGATTTGGTCGTGCTGTGGTTTTTGATCCCGGTCCTTGATTGCATGCGGTTGATCGTCAGCCGTGTCAGTCGGGGCCGTGCGCCCTTTGCTCCGGACCGGAATCACTTTCATCATGTGCTCTATGACAGCATGGCCTGGCGCTATGGATTGCCATGTTATCTGGCGCTTGTGGCCCTGCCGGGCGTGGCGGCCTTGATCTGGCCGGAATGGACGCTGGCCTTGATCGTTCTCACCTGCTTTTCCTATGGCCTGATCTATGTCTCGCTGACCCGTCGTCAAAGCTTATTGGGCCAACCACGATAAAGCTTGTTCTTGATACTTTACAGGCGCGTTCGGCTATGCTTTAAGAGCCTCGCTGACGCGCTAATGGGGCGTAGCCAAGTGGTAAGGCAACGGGTTTTGATCCCGTCATGCGCAGGTTCGAATCCTGCCGCCCCAGCCAGTCACCGGACTGTGTAAAACAAAATCACAGCCGTCAGCTTTCAATATCATCCTGAGTTTGATGCCCCACAAAAAGCCCCGCGCGATGCAGGGCGTTCCGCTTATATGGCGTGTCTTCGTAAAGCAGAGAGTTAAAGCTTCTCCGCTCCACGGATAATGGCCGCAACGCCTGTACGGGCCACTTCAACCAATCCCAATTCACGCATCAAGTCCACAAAGGCGTCGATTTTCTCTGGCGTTCCTGTCAGTTCGAAAATGAAGGATTTTGTGGTGGTGTCGATCACCCGGGCGCGAAATGCGTCGGCCAAGCGCAGGGCTTCGACACGTTTTTCACCAGAGCCCGCCACTTTCACCAATGCCAGTTCGCGTTCCAGATGTGGGCCATGGACGCTAAGATCCGTGACCTTTTGCACAGGCACCAGCCGTTCAAGCTGTGCTTTGATTTGCTCGACCACCATGGGGGTGCCTGTGGTGACGATGGTAATGCGCGACACATCATGGTCTGGTGAAACCTCGGCCACGGTCAGGCTTTCAATATTGTAGCCTCGGCCGGAGAACAGCCCTGCAACGCGGGCCAGAACCCCGGCTTCATTATCCACCACAAGGGCGATGGCGTGCCGGCCTATGCTTTGGTCGGATGATGGCATGATCGTAAGTCCTTTGGTCTTTATGGTGCGTTCGTTATCGCTTGTTCAGACGAGAGCCTGCGCATCGCTGGAAAGGGGCGTGGAAACATCTTCTGGCCCCAGAATCATTTCATTATGGGCTGCGCCCGAAGGCACCATGGGGAAGCAATTTTCCAATTGGGCTACCTGACAATCCACCAACACCGGGCCGGGCGTTTCGATCATGGTCTGGATCGCGGTATCAAGCTGAGAAGCATCGGTGATTCGCAAGCCGGTCCAGCCATAAGCCTCTGCCAGTTTTACAAAATCGGGCAGGCTGTCGGAATAGCTTTCGGAATAGCGGCTTTCATAGGTCAGTTCCTGCCATTGGCGCACCATGCCCATATATTCATTATTCAAGATGAAGATTTTTACCGGCAAACGATATTGCGTGGCTGTTGCCAGCTCTTGAATGTTCATCTGGATAGAAGCCTCGCCGGCAATATCGATCACCAAGGCATCGGGAAAGGCCAATTGTGCCCCGATGGCGGCGGGCAAACCATAGCCCATGGTTCCAAGCCCTCCCGATGTGAGCCAGTGATTGGGCTTTTCAAAACCAAAATATTGCGCCGCCCACATCTGGTGCTGGCCCACTTCAGTGCTGATAATGGGGGTCCGATCCTTGGTCAGGCTATGAAGGCGCGCAATGGCATGTTGCGGCAAGATGACAGGGCCGGATTGTTCAAAAGCCAAACATTTGCGATCGCGCCAGCCGTTAATTTCGGCCCACCAGCGTTTGTGGTCATCTTCTAAAGGTGTCTTCTTGCGGTCTTCCCACAAGGTCAGAATATCCTCCAGAACATGACCGGCATCCCCCACGATACCCAGATGCACCGGCACATTCTTGTTGATGGACGAACGGTCGATATCGATATGGATCTTGGTGGCATGGGGCGCAAAGGCATCCACACGGCCGGTCACCCGATCATCAAAGCGCGCACCGACACACAACATGACATCGCACGCATGCATGGCCATATTGGTTCATAGGTGCCGTGCATGCCCAGCATCCCCAAGAATTGCGGGTCGCTTGCCGGCATGGCTCCCAGCCCCATCAAGGTGGATGTGACGGGGAAGCCGGTGGTGCGGGCAAAGCGGCGCAAGGTATCCGATGCCTGAGGCCCTGCGTTGATTACGCCACCACCGGAATAAATGATGGGTTTTTTGGCCCCAGCCAGCATGGCCACGGCCTTTTCTACCAGCGCCCGATCTCCCTTCACCTGCGGACGATATGTGCGATGAGACACGCCGCTGGGGCGCTTATAGGGAGCGGGGTCTACTTGAATATCCTTGGGCAGATCCACCACCACCGGGCCGGGCCGTCCGGATGTGGCCACATGAAATGCTTCGAAAATCACACGGGCAAGCTGGTCGGACTCTTTCACCAGATAATTATGTTTGGAGCAATGCCGCGTAATGCCGACGGTATCGGCTTCTTGAAAGGCGTCATTGCCAATCAGATGGGTGGCCACCTGGCCTGTGAGTACGACAATGGGAATGGAATCCAGCATGGCATCGGTGATGCCGGTCACAGCGTTGGTGGCCCCGGGGCCGGATGTCACCAGAACCACACCGGGTTTGCCAGAAGCGCGTGCATAGCCTTCGGCAGCGTGCACAGCGGCTTGTTCATGGCGGACCAGAATATGTTTGATTTTTGATTGCCGGAACAATTCATCATAAAGCGGCAGAACCGCGCCACCGGGATAGCCGAAAATCACCTCGACCTTTAGATCCGCCAAAGCCCGCATCACGAGGGCCGCACCGCTCATCATTTCCGGTGGGCTGCTTTGATGATCGGCGGGCGAAGGGGTCTCTTCTAATGGCTGCTTTTCGGCGGTTGTCATCGGTCGTTCCTGAAATGTCTGCTATGGGGGCGCAGTGATAGCTGCACCCGTATCAGACCACGACTAATGGCGAAATCTTCTACTGTCAAACAACAAAATGAAAGATATGGAAAGATAATTTGTATATAGCAATTGTGATATTATAAAACTGCGATCAATCGACGTTCTCCAAAGCGCCGCGCATGTCTTGGGGAAGGGTCAGTTTCGGGCGGCCGAAAAGATATCCTTGCCCCATATCCACGCCAATGGACTGCAAGAGCTCGAATTGGGCAGGGGTTTCAACCCATTCGCCGACGGTGCGAATTTTTAGATCGCGGCACAATGTGGACATGGCATGTAAAAAGGCCCGGCTTTCCGGATCGTTTTCCGCATCGCGCACATAGCTGCCGTCAATTTTGACAATATCCACTTTCAAATGGCGCAGATATTGAAAGCCTGAAAGCCCCGCACCAAAATCATCCAGACAAACGGCAAAGTCCAAAGCACGGATCTTGTTAATGGCTTCCCCCAAGGCATCCAGATCGGAAATCTGTGCGGATTCGGTGACTTCGATCAGCAGACGCCCTGCCAGTTCCTTATTCTGTTTGAGATCGGCTTCCAATCGCTCGACAAAGGCGGCGGTGGTCAGCGAACGGGCCGAGAGATTGACGGCAATGCTGGCGGGAGCCCCGCGGGAGACCAGATGCCGCAATTTTGCGACCACCGATTCAAACATGATCTGGTCGAAATCTCCGATCATGCCCACTTCTTCCGCAAAGGTGATCAGTTCATAGGGCGAGCTGCCGCGCTTATCAAAGCGCACCAATGCTTCCACATGGTGCATCTTTTGCGTGCTGAGCGAGATGATGGGCTGATAAGCAATATCGAATTGGCGTTCCTTCAACAGAGATCGCAAAGTCTGGATGCGTTTGCGGGTGTCCTCCATCTTTTCGGTATAATTTTCAGACAGGTCCTGCAGGCTGAAGTCCGGCGATTCTTCCGAGAATTTTCGGATGGAATAGACCAATGCCTTTGCGGCATCGGACCCGTCGCCCAGAGTTTCCGCATCCAATGTCGCCGATTCAAAGCGTTGGCCGGTGGTGCTGGCCAAGGTATCCATCAAGCGTTGGGCATCGCCTTCATTCGTGGCTTCATGCACAAGGGCAAAGCGGCCATCCCCCAGTTCGGTGGCATTTTTGCCGCCCAGAGACAGGGCGGCAAGCTGGCGTTCGAACCCTTGTTTGTCACGGCCCTGCATGTGCTTGTTCATTTGCAGCATGCTGACCAGAATGTCGCTATTGGCGTTTTTTTCGCCTTCTTCCAGAATATCGGGCAGGCGCCTTAGAAAACTTTCCATATCCGCAAGGGGCGCATTGGATTCGGCGTCCGGGCCATCCAGCCGGTTCAGCGACATGGCAACGATATGGGTGCGGGTGGCATTGCTTGACAAGCGGGATAAAAACAAGCCGATGCGACGGCGGGTGTCCACCGTTGCGCCAAAGCCCACCCGCACAGGGCCAAGCCGGAGCATTCCCCCTAAAAGGGACAATCCTGATTGCAAAATAATGGCATCATCGGCGGAGACGAAATCGGTAATCGGGCGCCCAATCGCTGATTGGGCCTTATCAATGCCGATCCAGTCCAGCGCCCCTTCAATGCGTGAAATTTTTTGAGATTCATCAATTTCAATAAAAACGTCGCCAACGCTAAAGGCATATGCAACAAAAATATCACTCTTGTCGGCCATCTAGCTCCCCTTGGTCCCTGTCCAGAAACACAGATAATCACGAATATCTTGAGGAAATCTGAAGATGAGTGCGCGCAGAAAAAACACTCGGAGAAAGCGTGTGCAAGAACATGGCCATGTATAGAGCGTTTCGGGCGTAAGATATTTTTGGCATAAGGCAAAATGGGATGCCTGAATGGTCCAAGAAGACAAAACAAGATCGGTGATATGTCGAAAAATGATTTCAAACTGCTGAGTATTCGGGCAGGCCACCATGCCCGACGGTTGATTCGCAAGGAGGGTGGGCTTGAGCCTGCGCGCATCAAGCTGATGGTCGGCGCATCGGGGGGGCCAAAATGGCTCGCATTGGCGCGGTTGGATCGGGCCATTTTGCGCCATTGGATCGTTGGCCGCACTCAGCCATGGACCTTTTGGCGTCTTCTATCGGCACTTGGCGGTTTGCTTGTTATGCGCAGCCGGATCCTTTGAAAGCATTGGCGCGCTTTGAAGAGAGCTATTTGGACTATCGACCGGAAAAGGGCCAAACCGCCGACAAGATCACCCGTGACAGCTATGCCATTCTTGGCGATATTCTTGGCGAGAATGGTGGAACGGCCATGTTTCAGGGGCCCATGCGCCTTGCGGTGATGGCGGTCCGTGGGCGGCATGTGCTGAATACGGACCGGCGCGTGCCTTTGGGCGTGGGCTTGGCGGCGGCCGCTTTGGGAAATATGGCGCATCGCTCGGCCTTGGGGCTGTTTTTCGAACGGGCTTTGTTCGCCGATCCGCGCAGCGATTGCTCTTATACTGCGTGGTCCGGCTTTCCCATGCGGCGATTGAACCTGACAGCAGATAATCTGCCCCATGCGATCATGGCGTCTTGTTCGATCCCCATGTTGCTGAATGGGATCACAATCCCCGGTGCGCCCAAAGGGCTTTATCGGGATGGCGGCATTATTGATTATCATTTTGACCTGCCGTTTTTTCACCATGACCCGGACAGCCTTGTTTTATATCCGCATTTTACGGACCGCATCATAGCGGGATGGTTCGACAAACATCTGGGCTGGCGGAAGGCGCGCGCCGGAAATGCGTCCAATGTGGTGTTGGTTGCGCCATCGGCTGAATTTGTGTCGCGCTTACCCTATGGGAAAATTCCCGACCGCAAGGATTTCACCACATTGGAAACAGAAGATCGCATTCGTTATTGGCGGTTGGTTCTGGATGAAACGGAACGCTTGTCCGATGCGTTTGAAACCTTGATTGAAACAGGGCAATTTGCTGGTCAGGTGCAGCCGATCTTAGGAGAGGCGGAATAAGGTTTCCTTTTCTCCGCCACGCTTTCTTGCCCTTTTCGTCAGTCGGCCTTGGCCTTGGATTCGGCCTCGTCTGCTGGTGCCATATCCGCTTGGACGGCCAGATAGGCCACTTTCCAGCCTGCAGACACATGAAATGTCGCTTCTTCAGAAAAGGGGTGTAATTTTCCTTGGGGGGATATGGCAAACAGCATCGGCTCTGTGCCGCCCGTTTTTTCCAATAAATTGGTGAAGGGGAAATCTTCGCTGATACGGGTCAGGTGGATTTTGCGCCCTGCCGCCAATTCCTGTTCCAGAAAATCCAGCGTTATTTTTTCCTTGAAGAGCAAGCGTCCCCGGAAATTGAACGCCACCGTTTCGCTTTCCTTGTCGAGACTTTGCTGGTCGCGCCGGACGGTAAAGACATTGGCCGTGCCGAATTCCTGTCGATAGCGCAAACAGGCCAGGGCGTTCAAAGACGGACGATGGGAGAGCGCCAACAACATTCCCAATCCCACCAGATCCAGTTTCCGATCCGCCAATTCTGATACGGCATTACCAAAGAATGTGGGGATCCCGAGCATTCGCGCCCGACTGGCTTGCGACCAGGACGCATCGGCAAGTAAAACGCGGATGCCATTCTCTTGAAATATGCTGGCCAGCTTCAAAGCCACCGGATTGCCGCCCACAATCAATACGCCGCTCGCTTCGGGTTCCGCCACCTTTAACAGCTTTGCCAAGGGGCGGGATGTGAGGCTGTGGACCACCACTGTAACCACGATTACCGAAAAGGTGAGGGGAACCAGCAAATTGCCTGCCTCGATCCCCGCCGCTTCGAGGCGTAAGCCAAATAAAGCGGACACTGCTGCGGCAACGATCCCCCGTGGTGCCATCCAGCCCAGAAGGGTGCGTTCCGACCAAGGCATGTCCGACCCTAATGTGGAGACAAGCGCGGTTAACGGGCGGGCAACAAACAAAATGGCCAGCAAAACGACCACCAGCCCCGGCCCCAAAAGCGCCAGGCTTTCCAAGTCGATACGGGCCGCCAAAACGATGAACAGTGCCGAAATCAGTAAAACGGAAAGGCTTTCCTTGAAATCGAGAATGCCGTCTTTGGGCATGCCGGGGATGTTGGCCATCACAAGGCCCATCACTGTTACCGCCACCAGACCACCTTCATGGCCGATCATATTGGCACAAACAAAGGTCAGTAAAACCGCGCTTAGGGTGGCCACATTCCGCAAGAAATCCGGAATAAGGTGCTTTTTTAAAACCAGCCCCAAAAGTGCGCCTGCCGCACCGCCCAAGGCCCCGCCCAGCAAAAACAGTTTGCTTAATTCCATGAAGGGGCTGCTTTGCTCTATGGAGCCGGCCAAAACCACCTCGAACACCACCACGGCCAGCACCGCACCGATGGCGTCGATCAAAATGCCTTCCAATGCAAAACGCGCGACAGGCGTTCGCTGGGGCGCACCGAGCGCAATAGGGGAATGATGACCGTCGGGCCGGAAACACAGGTGATGGCCCCAAATAAAATGGCAATGGACCAGGAGAAATGGAGGGCCATATGGGCCGAAATGGCAATCACGCTCACCGTAATCAGCACGCCGATGGTGATCAGCCGCACCACAATATTGCCCGCGCCCTTGATATCGGAAAAGCGTAAAGTCAGCGCCCCTTCAAACAGGATAATTGCAACGCCAAGCTGGACGCCGGGAAATAAAAGATCACCGAAAATCGCATCGGGGTCTAAAAGTCCGCTGATGGGCCCTGCCAGAAAACCCAGCAACAGCAAAGGCAGGATGGATGGAAAGCGAAAACGTGCCGCCAGCCATTGGGCAAAAATCCCTGCGGCAAGGATGAAGGCGAGAACGGTTGCCGGATCGTCAAGAATGTGCATGCGGTCAGCCTTTTCGCTCTGTGCCTTGTGGGCATATGGGGGCAGCACGCCATTATAAGGAAAGATATCCCGCCTTGAAACGGAACCACGCAGGAAGCGGGACGTTTATACAATGGTTCGAGTATAATCGTGTCAGAAACATGGGGAAGAGGAAATGGTGAACGCTCTTATGGAAAAAGAAAAAGGACGCAAAAAGACACCGTCCGTGGATCATGATAATGAATCGGTGGATGAAGCTCTGGATGAAACCTTTCCGGCCAGTGATCCGGCAAGCTATAGCACGCCCCATCGGTCTGAACCGCCCATAGGCAAGAAGAAACAGAAATAAGGGGCATAAGGGCGGGTTGTCAGTCTTTACAGACGGCCAAGAAAGCTGTAGAGAGGCGACCTTAGAAGTTTCCATCAGTGTTTTCGGTCCGTCAAGGAGCATCGCATGGCCCGCGTAACCGTCGAAGATTGCGTCGATAAAGTTACGAATCGATTTGAACTTGTTTTGTTCGCTGCCCAGCGCTCGCGCCAGATTTCATCCGGCGCTGCTCCGCAAGTGGAACGGGATAATGACAAAAATCCTGTGATCGCTTTGCGTGAAATCGCTGAAGAAGTGAGCTCGCCTGCCGCCTTGCGGGAGTCGGTGATCCAAAGCATGCAAAAGCATGTGGAAGTGGATGAACCGGAAGAAGACGATATGGCGATGATGATGCGTGCGCGCCGCGGTGAAGGCATGGGCGAGGGCTGAAAACAGCTCTAAAGCCATCCTTCTGGTGCTTTTTTGCACGGGATAATGATGATGAAGTAAACGGCCTCGCTTTATGAAAAGCGGGGCCGTTTGCATTTGCTGGTCGATTTACACGCCTTCCCCTTCCCACACGCTTGGAAACCGCCTATTTCAATAGAGAGCGAGTTTGTGGCCTTCGGGCATGCGTGAAAGGGAAAAAACGGGCGGTGATACGGCAATATGAGCTGGTGGAACGGGTGCGGTCTTATGATCCCAAGGTGGACGAGACCCTTTTGAACCGCGCCTATATTTATTCCATGAAGGCGCATGGAACGCAGCTTCGCGCATCGGGTGATCCCTATTTCTCGCATCCTTTGGAAGTGGCGGGCATCCTTACCGATATGAAGCTTGATAGCGCCACCATCGCAACGGCTCTGTTGCATGATGTGGTGGAAGACACCGACGCCAAAGTGGAAGAACTGGCGGAGATGTTCGGGCCGAAAATCGCCGAACTGGTGGATGGGGTGACGAAATTGTCCCGCATCGAAATGCAGACCGAACATGCCCGCCATGCGGAAAATTTCCGCAAATTCGTTCTCGCCATGTCCAATGACATCCGGGTGTTGTTGGTAAAATTGGCGGACAGGCTGCACAATATGCGTACGCTGCATTATATCAAAAAGCCGGAAAAGCGTCGGCGCATAGCCATGGAAACCCTTGAGATTTATGCGCCCTTGGCCGAACGGATCGGCATCCGTGACATTAAGGAAGAACTGGAAGAGCTGTCGTTTCAGCAGATCGAGCCAGAGGTCTGGGAAACCGTTAATGCGCGCCTTGGCTATTTGCGCGATGAAGCGGGAACGCTGGTGGATGAGGTGGTGGAGGAATTGGTGGAAACCATGCGCGCCGAAAAGGTGCCGGCACAGGTGAGCGGGCGGGAAAAACGCCCCTATTCCATTTGGCGCAAAATGGAAAGTACCAATGCCCCGTTCGAGCAGATTTCCGATGTGATGGCCTTTCGCATCGTGGTGGAAGATCTGCCCACCTGTTATCGCGCCTTGGGCATCGTGCACGGAAAATGGTCGATGGTTCCGGGCCGCTTCAAAGATTATATCTCGACGCCCAAGCGCAATGGCTATCAATCGCTGCATACCACGGTGATCGGGCCAAAGCGCACACGCATCGAAATCCAGATCAGAACCCGTGAAATGCACGAAATTGCCGAATTGGGCGTGGCGGCGCATTGGCAATATAAGCAATCGGCGGAAAAGGTGGATGGGTCGCGCTATCGCTGGATCCGGGCGCTTTTGGAAATTCTGGAGAATGCTTCCACACCGGAAGAGTTTTTGGAACATACCAAGCTGGAGATGTTCAACGATCAGGTGTTTTGCTTCACCCCCAAGGGCGATCTGATTTCCCTGCCGAAAGGGTCCACTCCTGTTGATTTTGCTTATGCTGTGCATACGGAAATTGGCAATCGCTGTGTGGGGGCAAAGGTCAATGGCCGGCTGCTGCCATTGCGCCACCAACTGCATAATGGCGATCAGGTGGATATTCTTACCTCAAAGGGGCAAGAGCCAAGCCCGCGCTGGGAAAATTTCATTGTCACAGGAAAGGCGCGGTCTGCCATCCGGCGGGCGGTGCGCCAAAATCAGCGTGAAGAATATGAAGGCTTGGGCAAAACCATATTGGAACGCGCATTCGAGGCGGAAGATCTCGATTTTTCAGAACGGGCTTTGACGTCTTCGCTGTTGAAGCTCAAACGCCAGACCATCGAGGATGTCTTTTTCGATGTGGGGCAGGGGCATTTGTCCGCTTATGATGTGATTTTAGCAGCCTTTCCCGGCCTGAAGCTGAAAGAAGATCACAAAAGGCTTCCGCCTGTGACACGGGATTGGAGCGGCGACTGGGCCAAAGAACGCAACGGGGCGTTTGCCATCCCGATTTCCGGGCTGACGCCGGGTATGGCGGTGCATCTCAGCGATTGCTGCCACCCTTTGCCGGGCGACAGGATTGTTGGAATTTTGACGCAAGGCCAAGGGGTTATGGTTCATACCATTGATTGCGAGGAATTGTCTGATTTCTCTGAAGCGCCGGAGCGCTGGTTGGACCTTGCCTGGCAGACGCAAGAGGATACGTCCGCCTTTTTTGCCGGCCGGTTGAAATTGATTGTGCTCAATGAAATGGGCGCCCTTGCCAATATTGCTTCGCTGGTGGCAAAGCAGGGCGGGAATATCTCCAATCTCAAGATCACCGAGCGGGATCATGAGTTCTACACAATGCTCGTCGATGTGGAGGTGCGCAATGTGCGGCACCTGATCGAGATATTGACCAGCCTGCGGGCGTCGCGGGTGGTTAATTCTGCGGACCGCCTGCGGGAATGAGCTTTGCCTGTTACGGCATGTTAAACACGATAGGCTATCATCAGGGATAAGGAGTGAGCGCAATGGATCAACAGGCCGTGCTCGGTGAATTTCGTGCGGCGCAAGCGCTTTTGGAAGGGCACTTTCTTTTGTCGTCGGGCCTTCATAGCTCGGTTTATTTGCAATGTGCGCGGGTTTTGATGAATCCCGAACGAGCGGCGCGATTGTGTCAGGCACTGGCTTTCAAGGTGCGTGCACGTTTTGGTGAAATTCCGTTGGTTGTCTCCCCTGCCATGGGCGGCGTAATTGTTGGCTATGAAATGGCGCGGCAATTGGGCGCAGACTCTATCTTTACCGAACGTGTTGGCACAAAGTTCAGTCTTCGCCGTGGTTTTGCCATTAAACCGGGCCAAAGAATTCTTATGGTGGAAGATGTTGTAACAACCGGCTTATCGTCCCGGGAATGTATCGAAACGATCACGGCACATGGCGGTTCGGTGGTTGCGGCGGCATGTCTCATCGACCGATCAGGTGGAAAAGCCGATATCGGCGTCCCACTTGTGGCATTGGCGCAAATCGATGCACCACTCTATAAGCCCGATGCTCTGCCCGATGCATTGCGGCATGTGCCTGCGGTGAAGCCGGGTAGCCGAAATCTTGTGTAACGACCTTTTTTAATCAGGACGGTGTCATCTTCGATGTTGTTTCGTCGCAAAATACCACTCAATCTTTGGCAAAAGGTCCGTCAGGGCCTGTGGCCGAAAAGCGGCTGGTCGCGTGCGGCGCGTTATGTGTGGCACCGCCTGGCCCGATTGAAAGATAGCGCGCACGGTGTGGCCGCCGGTGTGGCATCGGGCGTCGCCATTTCTTTCACGCCCTTTATGGGCTTTCACCTGATTGGCGCCATGGGGATCGCTTTGGCGGCGCGGGGCAATGTGATTGCCGCGTGGATCGGCACATTGATTGGCAATCCCTGGACATTTCCGTTTATCTGGGTGGCGATTTACCGGTTGGGAAGCTGGATGATCGGCAACCGGATGGATGAAGGGGCGCACCATCTGAGCTTTGATCTTCTGGTACATCATCCCACGGCGGCGCTTGGCCCCTTGCTGCTGCCCATGGCTATTGGTGGCCTGCCCATTGCGCTGATTTCATGGTTTGTGTGCTATTGGCTGGTGCGGCGATCCATTGAACGGTTTCAGGCCGCGCGTCGGATAAAGCTGGAAATGGTGCGCAAGCGGCTGCCCAAAAAGGAGGGCAGGGCGGTGTCTCAGGATATGAAACGGGCGTGAGGCGATAAGTGAAGCATTTGCGATTGGGCGTGAATATCGATCATGTGGCGACTGTGCGCAATGCGCGGGGCAGCAGCCATCCCGATCCGGTACGTGCGGCCATGTTGGCCGCGGCGTGTGGCGCCGACCAGATCACTGCCCATCTGCGGGAGGATCGCCGCCATATCACTGACCGTGATATCGAGCGGCTGATGATGGAAAGCCCTGCGCCTTTGAATATGGAAATGGCGGCGACCCGCGATATGTTGGCGATTGCTTTGCGCCATAAGCCTTTTGCCATTTGTATCGTGCCGGAACGCCGCGAAGAACTCACCACCGAGGGCGGACTGGATGCGGTTGCGGGTTTTGATGCTTTGGTTCCGATCGTGGGGGCTTTGGCCGATGCGGGGTGCCGCGTCAGCTTGTTTCTCGATGCCTCGAAACGGCAACTGGATGCCGCCCATAGATTGGGGGCCCATGCGGTGGAACTGCATACGGGCGCTTATGCCAATGCCATGGGTGCTGAACAGCTGGCTATTTTGGACGGCTTGAAATCTGCGGCCAAACACGGAGCGGCTTTGGGGCTTGAAATGCATGCGGGGCATGGCCTGACTTATGATAATGTGACGCCGGTGGCGGCCATTGCCGAGATCGAGGAACTGAATATTGGCCATTATCTGATAGGCGAGGCCATTTTCGTCGGGTTGGAAGCATCGCTGGGCCGTATGCGTACGCTTATGGATCAGGCCCGCAGGCAAACAAAGATGGTACAAAGTGGCGCAGCCTCATGATTGTTCTGGGAATGGGCAATGATATGATCGATATCCGCCGCATAGAACGGTCGTTGGAGCGTTGGGGCGAGCGCTTCATCAATCGGGTCTATACGGATATCGAAATCGAAAAATCCGAACGCCGTGCCAATCGCGCTGCCAGCTATGCCAAGCGTTTTGCAGCCAAAGAGGCCTGTGCCAAGGCGTTGGGAACGGGGTTTGACAAAGGCGTTTATATGCGCGATCTGGGGGTGGTGAATTTACCCGGCGGCAAACCCACCATCGCATTAACCGGTGGAGCGGCCCGGCATTTGGAAAGCATGACGCCGACCGGTTTTGTGGCGCGGCTGGAGCTGACCATCACAGATGATGATCCATGGGCGCAAGCCATTGTGTTGATCAGCGCTATCCCTTTAGAATATGCAGCGATAATGAAGCAGGTGACTTGACATTACGCCCCCTGCTCGGCTTGATGCCCGCTCATGGAAAGGCACCGATATGAATGACGGCGATATCAGGACGAAAGTCACAGGATCAGACGCGTCATATGCGGCAAAAAAAGAGGCGGATAAGCCAGTGGGATTGGGACATCAAATCAAGGAACTGGTGCGCTTTGTTCTGTCGGTGGCGGTGATTGTACTGGGTGTGCGCACCTTGCTGTTCGAACCGTTCAATATTCCGTCGGAATCCATGCTGCCCACCTTGATGGTTGGCGATTATCTGTTTGTTTCCAAATACCCTTATGGTTATTCGCACCATTCCATCATCACCAGCCCCGATCTGTTTTCCGGCCGTATTCTGGACAGCGCCCCCAAGCGCGGCGATGTGGCGGTGTTCAAACTGCCCCGCGACAATAAAACCGATTATATCAAACGGGTGATCGGATTGCCCGGTGATCATATCCAGATGCGCGATGGCCATCTGTTTATCAATGATCAGGTTGTCGAGCGGCAGCGTATTGAAGATTTCGTTGTGGCGGTGTCCGAAAACACCATCTGTTCGGCTCCGTTTTTAGAAACGGCTGAAGATGGCAAGGAGTATTGCCGCTATCCGCAATATCGTGAAACCCTCCCCAATGCGGTGAGCTACAATACGCTGGATCTCAATCCGGCAGGGCCCAGTGATAATACGCGCATGTTCGTTGTGCCTGCGGGCCATTATTTCATGATGGGCGATAACCGCGACAATTCCCTTGATAGCCGCCGCCCGCAATCCACCGGTGTGGGCTATGTTCCGGCGGAAAATCTGGTGGGCCGCGCCGAGATGATTTTCTTTGCCACCGATGGGGGCGCCCATATCTGGGAACCGTGGTTTTGGTTCCAATCCATGCGATATAAGCGCTTTTTCTCTTTTTTATAAGTGATCCTACCCGATGACGATTTTGGACGAGGACAGCCTTCGCCGGGCACAAGACCTGTTGGGACATGGCTTTGATCAGCCAGATCTTCTGGCTGCGGCCTTGACCCATCCCTCTTTGGGGGGGACGCCCAATTATCAAAGGCTGGAATTTCTGGGGGACCGGGTTCTTGGGCTGGTGATTTCCCATTGGCTATATGAAACCTATCCCGATGAAGCGGAAGGCAAGCTCAATCGCCGGTTTACAGCACTTGTGCGGAAAGAAACACTTGCCCATATTGCACTGGCGCTTGGTCTTGCACCATTTATCAGGCTGGAATCCGGGGCGCAGGCGGAAGGCACCCATGAAGCCCCCGGTGTTTTGGCCGATGTATGTGAAGCCGTGATCGGGGCAATCTATCTGGACGGGGGGCTGGCTCCCGCCCAGCATTTCATTAAAACCCATTGGGCGACATCCATGAAAAATGGGCCGCAGGCTTATCGGGATGCAAAAACCGCCTTGCAAGAATGGGCGCAAGGGCGTGGCTTGCCGCTTCCCAACTATCAACTGGTTGGCCGTACCGGGCCTGACCATAACCCGAAATTCGAGATAGAAGTGTCGGTGAAGGATGCCGGGACCGCACGGGCCCATGGACCATCGAAACGGCAGGCAGAGCAGCAAGCCGCGACACATTTATTGGAAAAATTGGCACCTGAAAGAGATATCTGATGCAAAATGTGACCCAAGGTGCAGAAACCAGCTGTGGCTTTATCGCCTTGATCGGTGCGCCCAATGCGGGGAAATCGACACTTCTGAATGCCTTGGTGGGGCAAAAAATTGCCATTGTCAGCCATAAAGTGCAAACCACGCGGACGCGGCTGACCGGCATTGCCATTGAAGGCCAAAGCCAGCTTGTGTTTGTGGATACGCCGGGTATTTTTGCGCCCAAGCGCAGGCTGGACCGGGCGATGGTGGCCGCAGCGTGGGAAGGTGCGCAAGATGCGGATCAGGTGGTTTTCCTGATTGATGCCGCCAAGGGCATCCGTGCCGATGAACAGAAGATCATCGAAGGCCTTTCAGAAGCGGGCCGTAAGGTGATCGTGGCGCTCAATAAAGTGGATAGCGTCAAGCGCGACCGGCTGTTGGCCTTGGCGCAAGCGGTGGATGCCACAGGTGTTGCCGCCGAGATTTTCATGATCTCTGCCCTTACCGGGGATGGCGTGCCGGATTTGAAAACGCATCTGGCAAAGAATTTGCCCAAAAGTCCGTGGCTTTATCCCGAAGATCAGATCACCGATATCACCACCCGTGTTTTGGCGGCGGAAATCACCCGCGAAAAGATTTTTTTACGGCTTCATCAGGAACTGCCTTATGGGATCACCGTCGAGACGGAAAAGTGGGAAGGCCGCAAGGATGGGTCCATCGAGATTCATCAAGTGATCCATGTGTCGCGGGATGGCCATAAGGGCATCGTGATCGGCAAAGGCGGGCACACATTGAAAGCCATTGGTGAACAGGCACGACTGGATATGGAAACCATGATGGGCCAAAGGGTCCATCTGTTTTTGTTTGTACGGGTAACCGAACGCTGGGCGGAAGACCGCGAACATTATTTAGCAATGGGCCTTAATTACGTAGACTGATCTTTTCATCCTTTACGGCTATTGATCGTCTTTTCTTATGGAATGGACCGAACCGAGCTTGATCCTGTCCGCCGGTCGGCATGGGGAACACCATGCCATCGTCGATTTGCTGACCGCGAGCCGGGGCCGGTGGCGCGGTTTGGTGCGCGGCGGAAAAGGGCGACGCTTGTCTGGCATTTTGCAACCGGGCAATGAAGTGGAAGCCCATTGGCGCGCTCGCCTTGAAAGCCAGCTTGGCGCTGTCACCATTGAACTGCGCCAAGGCCGCGCCGGTGCATTATTGGGAGAGCCGCGTCGTTTGTCGGCACTGGTGTCCGTCTGCGCCACATTGGCCGCATGCTTGCCGGAACGGGAAGCGCATCCGGCGGTCTATGAAGCCGCGACGGCGTTTTTTGATCTTTTGTCTGACGAAACGATGGAGTCCGTGGATTGGGGCCCGGCTTTGGTGCGACTGGAAGTGGGGTTGTTGGCCGATCTGGGCTATGGCCTTGATCTCAAGGCCTGTGCCGCGACAGGTGTTTTAGACGATCTTGTTTATGTGTCGCCCAAATCCGGACGGGCGGTAAGCGCGAAGGCGGGGAAGCCCTACCATGACCGGCTATTGCCCTTGCCCGCATTTCTGACGGGGCAACAAACCGGCCCGATGACGGCAAAAGCGGTGAGCGATGGATTGTTCTTGACGGGTTTTTTCCTTGAGCGTTTGGTTCGGGAAAGCCATGCTCGGCCCTTGCCGCAAGAACGGCAAAGGCTTTTGCAGGCCTTCAAGGATGAAGGAACGGCTTGATCGATGTGGCTTGGCCCGATCTTGGCTGTTTTACCCAATGCACAAGATCAGGGAGAGGGCGGCCAATCACCCGCGCTTGCCGATCATGCTGCGCTGCGGTAAAAGGGCTGGCTTTATAGTTTAGCGTACGAGGATAAAGGATGACCACACAGGTAAAAGCACCGGCAAAGTCAGGGGCCCCGCAAGGGGCCACCGCTGTGGTGCGCACGGTGGACGATCTTCGGGCGCATGTGGCGGCTTGGCACGGGCAAGGTCTTCGTGTCGGGTTGGTGCCAACCATGGGAGCGCTGCATCATGGGCATTTGTCGCTGATCGATCGTCTGGCCGATCATGTTGATCGGGTGATCGTGTCGATCTTTGTCAATCCCGCGCAATTCGGCCCCAATGAAGATTTCTCCGCCTACCCCCGGCGTGAGGCACAGGATCTGGCGGCCCTTGAAACCGTGGGGGCCGACCTTGCCTATCTGCCTGATGTGAAGGTTATGTATCCGCAAGGTTTTCGCACCAATATTCATGTGAAAGGTCTGAGCGAAGGCTTGGAAGGGGATGTACGGCCCGGGCATTTCGATGGTGTGGCCACAGTGGTGATGAAGCTGCTGATGCAATCGCAGTGCGACTGCGCCATCTTCGGGGAAAAGGATTTCCAGCAATTTGCGGTGCTGCGCCGTCTTGTGATCGATCTGGATCTACCGGTGGAGATTGTGGCAGGCCCCATCATCCGCGAGCCCGACGGTCTGGCCGCGTCTTCGCGCAATGTCTATTTGAATGCAGAACAGCGCAGCATTGCTGGGCAATTTAATCTGGTGCTGGCGGATTTGCGTCGCCGTGCCATGGCGGGCGAAGATTTGCGTATCCTAGAACAGGAAGGCGAAAAGGCTTTGCTCGCCAAAGGGTTCGACCGGGTAGATTATGTGCGCTTTTGTAATGCCGAAAGCCTCGAAATGGCTGAGGATTTAACGGCTCCGGTGCAGCTTTTGGCGGTGGCTGTTCTGGGAAAAACCCGGCTGCTGGATAATGTGCAGATCGGTTAAGACTCTTGCGTGACGGATATGGTTCCCAGCCCGGTTTCCCCCGCATGAATGAAGCGCGGATCTTGGCACAAGACATCATAATACCTGCACAAAATGCCGATATCTGCAGCCCAGGGCGCGCGTAATTTCCGGATGATATGATGCAAGGCATCTGGGAAGCGCACCCATTGTGACGGGCTTTCGCTGCTTTCTTCCAACAGATGGGCGACCCGTCCCATGATCTGGATTCGGTGGATCAGGCGCGTACCGTAATCATGCGGCATGGATTGAATCTCCCGGTGCAGACGTTCAAAAACATGATCGATTAAGGCCGGATCGTTTTTGATCTGGCCAAGCACCGGTTCGATGGGGCTCATGCTTTCCAAAGCGCTGATGGCGTTAAGACGGGCCGTGCGGGGCAGACCGCGAAAGCCGCAGATAAGCCAAAAAGCCAGTCGGTCCATCAAATGGGCAAGATCGCTCCCCTTCAATAGAAAATCATCGCCGCCACATTCCAGACCGCGCAGCATGTCCTGTGCTGTATCATTGGCGGATAAAAACAGAATCGGGCAGGGGCGCAGACCGCTTTCCAAAAGGCGCGTGACCATGGCATGTCCGCTCATATCCGGCATTTCCACATCGGAAACGATCAAGCCAGATGCCGCTCGCGCACCAGTTCCAGCGCCTCGCGCCCGCCAGAGCAGAGCTTTACGGAAAAGCCGCGTTTTTGAATGGCGGCCCCATAAAGCCGGGCAATAGCCGGATCATCGTCGATCAACAGGATCGTCACATCCGCCTCACGTCACTGCATAGTCGGCGGTTCCGGCTCATTATTTGTTCGTCTTTCCTAAACGAGAACCAGCGCCGCCAGTCCTAAAAATGCGAAGAACCCGACCACATCGGTGATGGTGGTCACAAAAACGCTGGATGCGACCGCCGGGTCCACGCCAAACCTATCGAGTATCATGGGGACCATTATGCCCGATAGCCCTGCCACCACCATATTGATGATCATCGCTGTGGCCAAGACAAGGGATAATAAAATATCGCCAAACCAGATCATCCCGACAATCCCCACAACAATGGCAAGGCCAACGCCATTGATCAGCGCAACGATCAGCTCCTTGTTCACAATGCGCATGGCATTGGCAGGGGAAAGCTCTTTGGTGGCCAGCGCTCGCACGGCAACGGCCATTGTCTGGGTACCCGCATTGCCGCCCATAGAGGCGACAATGGGCATCAAAACCGCCAGCGCCACCATGGCTTCAAGGGTTGCATCGAACAGGCCGATCACCAGAGAGGCCAGCACCGCCGTGCCCATATTCACAAATAACCAGATAAAGCGCGTTCGGCTGACATCGCGGATGGAGACATTCACATCGCCTTCACTCACACCGGCCAGTGCCAGAATATCTTCCTGTGCCTCGTCTTCGATAACGCCGACAATGTCATCAACGGTGATTACCCCCACCAGGCGGCCATAATCATTGACCACCCCTGCGGAAATCAGATGGTATTTGGCAAATTGCCGGGCCACTTCTTCCTGGTCTGTGGTCACATGCATGATATGCGGATCGGGATTCATCACGTCCTTGATCCGCATGGGGCGCTTGCAGCTTAAAACCCGCGACAAGGGAACGGTGCCGATGGGCCGGTAGGCAGGGTCCACGACAATCAGTTCATAAAAATCATTGGGAGACTGATCGTCTTCCTGAGCGCGTAGGAAATCAATGGTCTGACCGATGCTCCAAAATTCCGGTACGGCCACCAGATGGCGCTGCATCAAGCGCCCGGCGCTGTCCTCGGGGAAGGCGAGGCCCTCTTCCAGGGCTGTGCGATCTTCACGGGTCAGCGCATGCAGCACTTCTTGCTGCGATTCGGCGTTCAGATCTTCAAGGATGTAAACCGCGTCATCGGTATCAAGCTGCTTGACCGCATCAGCAATGATGCTGGGCGAGATGACCTTGACCACATCATCGAACGCGGCGCCTTCCAGTTCCGAAAGGAAGTTGGGGTCTAGCGCATCCGCCACAAGTCGGGCCAAAGAGCGCCGCTCTTCGGACGATAAAACCTCGAACAGATCGGCGATATCCGCCACATGCAGATCCGCCACAAGGGCGCGGGCCGTGTCTGTGTCATCAGCATGGATCGCATCGACGATGGCGCGGACAAAATCCGGCTGGAGATGGATATCCATGCCGTAATTCGGATCCTGCTGGCCAGCGTCAGGGGAGGGGCCTTGCGTGTTATCTTCAGGAGTGCTGGAGGCGCGATCCGATGTCGTCAGATCGTCGCGATCTTCCGGCGTGGTCATTGGGCGCTTCCTTATGCAAAATGGTTGCGTTCACATCCCAAGATAAACGAAAGCCCGCAGGCGGTCACCTGCGGGCTTTCATTGGTGCGGACGAGAAGACTCGAACTTCCACGGGGGATAAGCCCCACAGCGACCTCAACGCTGCGCGTCTACCAGTTCCGCCACGTCCGCGAGGGACTTGCCGTATAGCCAAGCATTGCCAGCCTCGCAAGGGGAAAGATGGAATTTTTTAAAAAAGATTTCCCATTTTCCCGTCAGCTATCGGTTGCGGTTAAAGAGGCAGCGGCGATAGAGGAGGCCGCGCCACCGCGACCGATGCCATAATATTCAAATCCTTTCGCCTGCGGCTCTCCCCGTGCATAAATATTGCGCAAATCTACCAAAATACGATTTTTCAGCAGGTCGCCTGCGCGATCAAAGTCCAAGGCGCGGAATTGGTTCCATTCGGTGACGATCACCAAAATATCCGCACCGTTCATGCAGGCATAGGCATCATCGCAATAGGTGATGTCGGGAAGAAGTTTCTTGGCCTCCGCCGTGCCTTCAGGGTCATAAGCGTGGATGGTGGCACCGGCCTTCAGCAAGGCAGGCACAATATCCAATGAGGGGCTATCGCGCATATCATCGGTATTGGGTTTGAAGGTCAGCCCCAACATGGCCACCCGTTTGCCCTTGGCCGAGCCGCCCAGCGCCGCGATGATACGGTCTGCCATGGCACGCTTCCGGTTGTCGTTTGCATCCACGGTGGCCTGCACAATACGCAAAGGTGTGCCCACCTGTTGGGCGGTGCGCAATAGCGCCAGCGTATCTTTGGGGAAGCAACTGCCGCCATAGCCGGGGCCGGCGTGCAGGAATTTTTTCCCGATGCGGTTATCAAGGCCAATGCCCTTGGCCACATCCTGTACATCTGCGCCCAATTGCTCGCACAGATCGGCCATTTCATTGATGAAGCTGATCTTGGTGGCCAAAAAGGCATTGGCGGCATATTTGATCAATTCGGCGCTTTCGCGGCGGGTGAACATCACCGGCGTTTCATTCAGGAACAAAGGCCGATACAGCTCTTTCATAACATTCCGGGCGCGTTCGGATGTGGTGCCCACCACCACCCGATCCGGGTGCATGAAATCGGTGATGGCGGCCCCTTCGCGCAGGAATTCAGGATTGGATGCCACATCCCATTCCTTGTCGGGGGCATGTTCCATCAGAATTTCTTCGATTTTTGCGCCGGTCCCCACGGGCACCGTGGATTTGGTCACCACCACGGTATAACCATAAAGCAGGCTGGCAACTTCTTCCGCCGCTTTCATCACATAGCTGAGATCCGCATGGCCATCGCCCCGGCGTGACGGTGTGCCTACGGCGATGAACACCGCGTCAGATGCCCCGACGCTATCGGCAAGGCGGGTGGAAAAGTCCAAACGCCCGGCTTTCACATTGCGGTCCACCAAGCTATCAAGGCCGGGTTCAAAAATAGGAATATCCCCGGCTTTGAGGGCTTTGATTTTCTCATCATTCACGTCAACACAGGTGACATGATGCCCGAATTCCGAAAAGCAGGCGCCTGAAACAAGCCCCACATATCCCGTCCCCACAATCGTTACACGCACGAAACGACTCCCTTATAAACTTAGTGATTTCAGATAATCCGCCAGATCGCTTCCCAAATCTTCCCGTTCCAGCGCCAGAGAAATGGTGGCCTTCAAAAAGCCCAGCTTGTCGCCGCAATCATAGCGCGTGCCTTCAAAGCGCAGGCCGTGAAAGGGTTGATGCCCGATCAAGCGGGCCATGGCATCGGTCAGTTGAATTTCACCGCCCGCGCCGCGTTCTTTGCGTTCAAGGGCCTCAAAAATATCCGGTTGAAGAATATAACGCCCGATGATCGACAAGGTGGACGGGGCATCTTGCGGCTTTGGCTTTTCCACCAGGCCTTTTACTTCAGACAGAGCGCCATCCACAGCGCCCACATCCAGAATACCATAGCGGTTGGTATGGTCGCGGGGCACATCCATCACCGCAACCAGATTTCCGCCGGTCTTTTCATAAGCGGTGATCATTTGCTGCAGGCACGGCACATCGGATTTCACCAGATCATCGGGCAAAAGCACGGCGAAGGGCTCATCGCCCACCAGATTGCGGGCACACCATACAGCATGGCCAAGCCCTAAAGGCTTTTGCTGGCGGGTATAGCTGACGCCCCCGGCCTTGGGGATGATGGAGCGCACAGTTTTCAGGGCATCATCCTTGCCGCGCTCTGTTAATGTGGCTTCCAATTCGAAAGCATGGTCGAAATGGTCTTCCAAAAGATATTTGCCGCGACCGGTGATAAAGATCACCTCTTCAATTCCGGCGGCAAAGGCTTCTTCCACAGCATATTGGATGATGGGTTTGTCCACCACTGGCAGCATTTCTTTTGGCATGGCTTTTGTCGCGGGCAAAAAACGTGTTCCAAGCCCCGCAACAGGCATCACGGCCTTGCGTACCCGTGCTTTCATGCAGTTTCCCCTTTTGATACCCTGTTCCTGTTCCTGTTAGGGGCTTATTCAAAACCACCGAAAAACCCAACAGCGACCCTTTGCTTATCCTTATCGAAACCGGTTTTACGATATTAGGCCAAATGCTTGGCACAACACGAAAAAAACGCACCTTTTAAAGTGCGTTTTTAATAATACCCGTAAATGCACGGAAATTAGACGGCAAAGTAATAATTTTCACCTCTTGCAGACCTGAATTTCAGCCAAGGTTTTAGGCTTTAATCCACTGGAGCGGGGTTTGGCTTGCGTTTCTTGCCTCCCGGAGGTGCAACATTGGGCGTGATTTCAAAGTCGATCTTGCCGTCGCGCAGCCGGACCACCACTTCGCCGCCCTTTTGCAGGCGCCCGAACAGCAGTTCATCGGCCAAAGGCTTTTTGACATTTTCCTGAATCACCCGGCTTAAAGGCCGTGCGCCAAATTTCCGATCATAGCCTTTTTCGGCCATCCATTTTTTGGCACCGTCGGTGACAGAAATCATCACATCGCGTTCGGCAAGCTGCACTTCCAGTTCCAGAATGAACTTCTCAACCACCCGCGACACAACCTCTGTGGGCAGATAATCGAAGGGAACAATGGCATCCAGCCGGTTCCTGAACTCTGGGGTGAACAGCTTCTTGATCGCTTCTTCATCTTCACCTTCGCGGCTGTCGCGCGCAAAGCCGATGGCGCTTTTGGCAAGCTCTGTCGCCCCTGCATTGGTGGTCATGATCAAGATCACATTGCGGAAATCGATCTTTTTGCCATTGTGATCGGTCAGCGTGCCTGCATCCATCACCTGCAACAGCAGGTTAAAGAGATCAGGATGCGCCTTTTCGATTTCATCCAGCAGCAAAACGGAATGGGGATGCTGATCCACCGCATCGGTGAGCAGGCCCCCTTGATCGAAGCCCACATAGCCCGGTGGCGCCCCGATCAGCCGCGAGACTGTGTGCCGTTCCATATATTCCGACATATCGAACCGTGTCAGCTCCACCCCTAGAAGCAGGGCAAGCTGGCGCGCCACTTCGGTTTTGCCAACGCCGGTGGGGCCGGAAAACAGATAGGAGCCAATGGGTTTATTGGGCTCACGCAGGCCCGCCCGCGACAGCTTGATGCTGGCGGCCAAAGCCGTAATGGCCCTGTTTTGCCCAAAGACCACACGTTTTAAATCGCGTTCGATATTGGCCATCACCTTGGTATCGTCTTTGGATACGGATTTCGGCGGGATGCGGGCGATTTTGGCGACAACCGCTTCCACATCCTTGACGCCAACGGTTTTCTTCCGCCGCGAGATGGGCAGCAGCATTTGCGCCGCCCCCGTTTCGTCGATCACATCAATGGCTTTATCGGGCAATTTGCGGTCGGTGATATAACGGGCCGACAGCTCCACCGCCGCCTTGATGGCATCGGCCGTGTACCGCACCCGATGATGCTTTTCGAAATAAGGCTTCAAGCCCTGCATGATCTTGATGGTGTCGGGTAAAGTGGGCTCGGCAATATCGATTTTCTGGAATCTGCGCAAAAGAGCCCGGTCTTTTTCGAAATGGCCACGGAATTCTTTATAGGTGGTGGAGCCAATGCAGCGGATGGCACCAGAGGCAAGGGCAGGCTTCAAAAGATTGGAAGCATCCATTGCCCCGCCAGAGGTGGCCCCGGCACCGATAACGGTGTGGATTTCATCAATGAACAAAATCGCCCCGTCATGGTCTTCCAGCTCTTTCACCACGGCCTTCAGGCGTTCTTCAAAATCGCCACGATAGCGCGTGCCAGCCAGCAACGAGCCCATATCCAGTGAAAAGATGGTGGCGTCCAGCAGCACTTCGGGCACATCGCCTTCAACGATTTTCCGTGCCAATCCTTCGGCAATGGCGGTTTTCCCGACTCCGGGATCGCCCACAAACAAGGGATTGTTCTTGGAACGGCGGCACAAGATCTGGATGGTGCGATCAATTTCGCTTTGCCGACCGATCAGCGGATCGATCTTGCCGTCGCGGGCCCGCTGGTTGAGATCGACACAGTAATTTTCAAGCGCGCTATCACCCTTTTTGGTGTCTGCCCGTGCGGCTTGTTCGGAGTCGTGCCCATGCTCATCATCGCTTGATCCGCGCAAGGGGCGACGCTCGGATTGCTGGGGGGATTTGGCAATGCCGTGGCTGATATAGCTCACCGCATCCAGCCGGGTCATATCTTGCTGTTGCAAGAAATAAACCGCATGGCTTTCCCGTTCGGAAAACAGGGCCACAAGCACATTGGCGCCGGTCATTTCTTCACGACCCGAGCTTTGCACATGCAAAATGGCGCGCTGAACAACCCGTTGGAAGCCTGCGGTGGGGGTGGCTTCAACGCCATCATCATCCACCTTCAGGCTATCCAGTTCCTTATCCAAATATCCGGTTAAATTTACGCGCAACACATCATCATCGACATTGCAGGCCTTTAAAACGGCGGCTGCATCGGAATCATCAAGCAATCCCAACAGGAGATGTTCCAATGTCGCATATTCGTGCCTGCGCTTATTGGCTTCGGCCAATGCGCGATGAAGCGTTTGTTCCAGATGAGGTGAAAAACTCGGCACGATATTGTCCTTTTCTCAAAAGCCGTGAGTGGGCAGTTTCTGCGGCCTTATGGCGATCGTCTCACTGATTTCATTCCTTCTCCAAGGTGCATTGCAAAGGATGGTGATGTTTTTGTGCATAGTCCACAACTTGATTCGCCTTCGTTTCGGCGATTTCATAGGTAAATACCCCACAAACGCCTACACCCTTTTGATGCACATGTAGCATCACCCGTGTTGCCTGTTCCGAAGACATGCGGAAAAACCGCTTCAGAACATGAATGACAAAATCCATCGGTGTGAAATCGTCATTTAACATAAGCACTTTGTACATCGACGGCTTTTTGGTCTTGGGCTGTGTTTTGGTCAGCAAACCGGTCGATGGCGATCTTTGATCGTCGTGATCATTATCGTTTTCGGACATAGATATGGTCTTTACGCTCGTGTTTGCCAAACGCATCGGCACCTGCCTGACTTCACATAATGTACAATTCGTACAATACCAGTCCTGCTATGGTAGCAGCCAGCACTTCCCCGTGCGAGGGAAGATTTACGCCTTCAAAGAGCGTGCTGCCCCCTTTTTTTGGAGAGCATGGTGAAGAAGGTCAATTGTGCATAAACAAGATTAACGTCAGTATAACGATGTGGTGCTTCCTGCGTATTTTTTCGCAGGAAATTTTATAGAAAAACCCCCTCCGCACCTGTCATGATAAAGGTGGAAGGGGGCATGAACCGTTGAAAATTGTGGGAAAGGCGGAGGCGGGCTTATTGGCCCGACAAGCCTTTCATATGATCCACCATGCGCGCAAATTGTGTGCTCAAAGGGTCCATGGATTCCCGTCCAATCCGCATCCAGATATCGGTCGATGCGGTATATTGCGCGATCATGCTGTCATAGCTGTCGCGCACATAGGCTTCATGCACTTTGCACAAGGACACAGGGTCTTTTGCCTCGCAAAAGGCGGAAAAGAAGGCGGCCTGTTTTTCACTGCGCTGTTGGGCAAGGTCCGACATTTGATCGGACAATTCTTCTATATTTTGAACGGCGGTAACCGTTGCGCCCACAAGGCTGTCCAGAGCCTCTTTCTGGAAGGTCATCAAGGCTTCCAAATTCATGGTGGCATCTTGAATTCCGCGTTCGCTTAATTGGGTTGTTGCGTTCATTTCTACAACTGCCGCTTCCACGGTTACATCCACCGCTTTTTTCATGTCATTCAGCATTTTTTCCGCAGGAACATTGGCGGTCAATGTGGCATCGGCATAGGCTTTTTCAGCAGCCTTTACCGAGGCATCTTCATTGATCGGTTTATGCGCGGCGGGGCTTGCGGCGGTTTTGGCGCTTGAGGCTTTTGTGCTTTTGGCCGCAGCTTTCTTTGGCTTGTCCGCCTTGGGGGCTACGGGTTTTTCCGCTTTTGCCTTCACCGGCTTTGGGGCCTCTTTTTGAGGGGCATTTTGTTTTGACTTGGCTGGTGCAGAAGCGGATTTTGGCGTTTCGGCCTTTGCTTGGTTTTTGTGCTGCTTTTGGCCGATTTCGCGGCGCTGGTCATGCTTGCCTTTTGGGCCGCATTGGAGGCCGAAATGGCCTTTTCGTCTGTCCGGTTGCTTTTGGCTGTCATGCTACTCTCCCTATGCGGCTATATTCGCAAACCCATCTGTGCATGGGAAGTATGGGAGTTTTCCGGGGTTTCGTCAAAATTATTTTGCAGTGCAGCATAAGAGGCTGGAAGCCTTGATGAACTTGCTATCCAGCCGCCTTGTGCTCTTCCCCATATCCAAAATAAGGGGCGAATCGGTGACATATCTGGGGCAGCGCTTTGTCGGGCCACAGCGCAAATGATACGCGCTCAAGGCGGACCGGCAAAGCATTGTGACCCTCGTTCTTCACAGATCGCTGGGTGGTTCGATCCCCGCCTGCTTTAATTGCCCGCGTAAAAGGTCTTTCAACCGGGTTAAACCCTCCTCATCGCGGGCTTCCACTCGTGCCACCAGAACATCTTGCGTGTTGGAGGCCCGCAAAAGCCACCATCCATCTTCCGTTAGCACCCGAACCCCGTCCACATCGATCACTTGCGCGCCAGATTGGGATAGCCGGTCGCGCACCCCTTCGATCACCGGCATTTTGCGGTCTTCCGCGCAGGGGAAACGCAATTCCGGGGTGTTCAGAACATGCGGCATCTCTTGGCGTAAGCGGGCCAAATCGCCCCCCTGAGCCCATATGGCATTCAGGAAGCGGATGGCCGCATATAACCCGTCATCATGGCCATAAAAGCGATCTTTATAGAAAATATGGCCGCTCATTTCACCGGCCAGTGGTGCGCCGGTTTCCGCCATGCGGGATTTTATCAGGGAATGGCCGGTTTTCCACATTTCCGCCTTGCCGCCGGCTTGCACCACGCCATCGAAGAATACCTGACTGGCTTTCACATCAGCGATGATGGTGGCGCCTTTTTGTTCTTTTAAAAGATGGCGGGCCAAAATCAGCAGAATTTGATCGCCCCACACCACATGGCCCGTGCGGTCAACGGCCCCGATGCGGTCACCATCGCCATCAAAGGCAAGCCCCAGATCCATGCCTTCACGGATGACAACCTGCTTGAGCTGTTCAAGATTTTCTTCCACCGTTGGATCAGGGTGGTGATTGGGAAAGCGCCCGTCAATGTCTGCATTGATGACAATATGACGGCCGGGAAGGCGCTTCACCAGCGCCGTTACCGCATCGCCTGCGGCCCCATTGCCCGGGTCCCAGGCCACGGCCATAGGGGCTCCCGTGAAATCGCGCAACAAACGGTGGATATAGCGATCGAAAACGGGAACGGTCTCAAGCGTGCCCGAGCCTTGTTCAAAATCGCCCGACGCCGCCAGAGCGCCCAGCGCCTTGATCTGCTCGCCGAAAACCGGGGCTTTGCCCATCATCATTTTGATGCCGTTATAATCTGGCGGATTATGTGAGCCGGTAATCATCAAACCGCCATCGGCTTTCAGTTCATGCACGGCATAATAGACCATGGGCGTGGGGCCAAGGCCAATGGCGCGCACGGATATGCCGGTGGAGATCAGCCCGTCGATCAGGGCTTTTGCCAAGCGGGGCGAACTTTCGCGCCCATCATATCCCACGACCACTTGGCGCCCGCCTTTTTGGCGCAATTGCGTCCCGTATGCCTTTCCAAGGGCGCAAGCATCCGCATCCCCCAGCGTTTTATCGACAATCCCGCGTATGTCATATTCACGCAAAATCGTTGGATCAAAGTGATGCGGTGTCCCCATGTGGCCTTGGTTCCCTAAAATCGGCACGATATTTCTGTGCATTTATGCCTGAAGTGTTTTCAAGATGCGACCATGATGGTGTCATCATACGGTCATGGATATGTCTGTGGGCGGATCAGGAAGGTCTTTCGTTCAAAAGGACATCTTTGGCCTGATTGAGCTTGGCCGCGAAATATGTGTTCCCACCCTGATCGGGATGCAGCTTTTTCATCAATGAACGATGGGCCTTGTGAATGGCATCGGCATCGGCGTTTTCATCCACCCCCAGAATGGCGCGGGCCTCTTCCGCATTCATGTCTGAAGTGGGGCTTGGGGAGCCTTGCGGCTTATCCGTGTGATGGGCATTGCGGCGCCAATCCGTGCCATGTTCCCGATCGAGCCATGCCTCCAATAACCGCAGGCTGTCTTCATCATGGCCTGCAATATCCTGGTGCAGATCCAGCAATTCTTCGGATGTTAACTGGCTGAGCAGGCGCCCTTCAAACCGGCCCATCAGGATCTCGCCTTCCATATGGCCGCTGTCATGGTCCATCACCATCAAAAGCCACAGGCTGCGAACTTGCGATGTGCGCCCGGATGGTGCTGCCGTTGCATCCCATGAGGCGCGCGCCGAAAACAAGCGGGCAAGGGCGCGTAATTTCAACAGACCAACGCCCGCAGAGCCAAGAAGCGGAAAGGCCAAGGCCAACTTTCCGGTGATGGCCAACAAAAGGCCCGCAATACCCAATAAAACGAGGGACAAAGCAATAAAGGCACGGACAATTTGCTGTCTGGATGCATGGGCAACAGCGTTCAACGCGAAAAGCAATAGGATCAGGCTCAAAACCCCTGCGCCTAGCCAGATCATGGCGTTGGTCCTTTCAATTGTTCCAAAAGCCGTTGTCGGGCGGGTGTGTTTTCACAGTGGTCCTGTAAGGCCTGCTGCCCGCCGGTGGCATAAATGGCAACGGCTTTTAAAAGGTCGCGCAATTGTGCCGGACTGTTCATATCGAAGGGGGCCCAGGCACCGCCCGAAAGCCGTGCGATTTCCTTGAATGCGATGGTGGCGGTGGGATCACGGCCTTCCTGGAATACAAAAACAGGCACATGGCGGATACCAAGCTCTGAAGCCAAATGGCATAGCTCATCGGCATTTTCCTCGCAGGCATCGCCAATGAAAATCGCCGCATGAACGGGGGCTTTGTGATGTTCTTTTTGTACATGCTTTAGCACACGGCCGATCTGGGTCAGACCACCTTGGCAAGTCACGCTGGCCATCTTGCGGGCAAGGGCGGTTCCATTATCGGTCCAGCCGCTGGCGCGACATTCCCGAAATCCGCGAAAATAAATCAACTGTACCAAAAGCCCGCCAAGATCCTGAGCGGCCAGAAACATGTCGCTTTGAATATGGCTGGCCCGATCCCATGTGGGCTGTCGGCTCATGGTGGCATCCAAAGCAAAGGCCAGCCGTCCGGTGCGCGGGGCGTTGGTTGGCCGCTTTACTATGGTGTTCAGAAAGTGGTCAATGGCCGTGCGGCTATCCACGGCGTTTGTGGTTCGGCTGGTTTCAAGTGATTTTCGAGGCTGTCTCATGGATAAAACATGGCCGCACATGCGCTTGGGTGCAAGAACGCTTTATCCCGGTGCCATCAAATCAAGCAGGCTGCCCTTCTTGAGAAGAGCCTTGAAAGAGGGGTTTAATGAAAAGGCCACAATTTGTTTGTTGACCGAGATTCCATCATGGGAGCAGGGCAGAACCAAGCGGGTCAATTCTGCCTGTGTCTTGCCTTTGAATGAGACAGACAATGTTGGTTTTTGTGTTTTATAGGCGTGGAGAAAAGGGGCAACGACCAGTTGGAGGTTGGGGGAGCTGGGGGAAAAGGAAAGAATCTGCCTGTCATATCCAGGCCGTCCCAATTGGTGATTTCCGTGCCGACAAGGTCAAAGCAGATCTCTTGACCAGAGGCCGGGATCGACCCGACGGCGATCCGCCCAAACCAGGGCTGAAATTCTCTGAATTGGAAGTCTTTCCGGTCCGGTAAAAAGCGCTCGCCGCGGCGGCTTTCCCACAAATCATAAAGAGGCCGGAGCTCAGAGTCTTTTAAAGTGTCAGCCGTTGCTGAAAATATTTTTTGTTTCATCACACAGAGTGTCCGAAAATAGAAAAATTATCTGATGTGTGACGGTTATTTATACAATGGCACGCCATTCGTCGAGTGAAAGTAATATTATTTCATATAATTACATAGTGTAAATTTTTTGAAAATATAGAAATAACTCTTCTTCTTTTTTCCAATATTTTCCGTCTTATTTTTTTAGGTCGTTTGAAGCGATTTCATAAGGGAGACGGGTTCTTTTCCATCGGGTAAAAAAAGGATATGCTGCCCAAAGAAAAAGACACGCATATCCTTTTTTGCTCGTGATTTTTGTTCAGCGTTCGGTGAAGGCTCCGGAAAGGGATTGCTGCACCGGACGCCAGAGATATCCAAGAAGGCTTTTTTCACCTGTCTTGATATCCGCTACCAGTGTCATGCCTGCGGTGATTGCATTATTTCTAGGATCGTTCCCTACATAGTTTTGATCGAGACTGATCAGGCATTTGAAATAGAAATTGCCGTCTTCGTCTTTGAAGCTGGTGGCCGAAACCGATTTCACTGTTCCCATGACACCGCCAAAGCGTGTGTAATCATAGGTATCCACTTTCACAGTAACAGTTTGACCAACAGAGATATGGCCAATATCGCGGGGACTGATGCGTCCTTCGGCAAGAATGCCATTATTGTCGGGAACAATTTCTGCAATCAATGCGCCGGGCGGTAAAACTCCGCCGGGGCCGGTCACGCTCAAGCCCGCCACGCGCCCGGAAACGGGGGCGCGCACCACGGTACGGTCCACACGGTCAGACAATTGGGTAAGCTGTTCGTTGATTTCTGCCTGATCATTGGAAAACCGGCCAAGCTGTTCCAATGCATCGCCGCGCAGTCGTTCTTCAATTTCCAGCCGGCTTCCCCGTGCTTGTGCAACATCGGCTTCGGCGCGGGCAATTTCAGAACGTGTGCGGGCGATTTCGCCTTCCACTTGATTGCTGCGTCTTTGGGTGTCCAGATAAACGACTTTATTGGTAAGGCCCTTGTCCAACAGGGTTTTGCGCATATCCAGTTCTTCGGCCAGCAAAAGGCTTTGCTTCTCCAGCATGCCAAGATGCTCGCGCAGGCCGTTGACTTCTTGCTGGCGTGCGATGATCTGGGAATCAATGATGGCGATTTGTGCATCACGGGCTTCTGCTTGTGCCGAATAGATGGCTTTTTGATCGGCAACCAGATCGGGATATTCGTCTATATAGCTTGAAAAATCAGGGGCTTTGCCCAAAGCAAAAGCACGCAACCGTTCAATTTGCAAAGCCAAAGACGCTTCGCGAACCTTCAAGGACAAATAATCGGATCGGGCAAGGGTGTGGTCCATGGTGACGATTTCATCGCCCGCTTCCACATAATCACCGTCATTTACGGCAACGGAGGAAACAATCCCGCCTTCAAGATGTTGCACCGGTTGCACGAAACTGGCGGGCAGAATGGAGCCGCGCGCCGCAACAGTTTCATCTAATCGGGTGAGCGCCGACCAGATAATGAACACGGCAATCAGCCCGGTGATGGCAAAAATAATGCCATAAATTCCCCAAGATGGTCCTGTTTCTTCCAAATAAACAGACCGGCTTAGAACCTGTCGTTCGCTTCTGGTGAAGCGCAGAGAAGGGAGAGTATGGCCGCCTTTGTGATCGGCGTTTCCGGGGGCTGCGGGCAGTTTACTCATAGGGTTTTCTCTCCGATCCGGGCATAAATCTGCTCAGGCGTTCCATCGTGGACCAGCATGCCGTTTTCCAATTGCAGCACGCGATCCGCCAGCCGAATATGGCTTGGGCGGTGCGAGACCATGATTATCGTTCTCTCGCCGCGCATTTTTTGCAACGCATCAATCAAGCTATATCGCCTGCCGTATCAAGGGCTTGTGCCGGTTCATCCAACAGAACGATAGAGGCATCACGCAAATAACCACGGGCCAGAGACAGACGCTGGCGAAATCCTGCATTCAGTTGCCACACGGTTTGATCGCCAAAGCGGGTTTCAAGGCCATCGGGCATCCGCAGAATGTCGTCCCAAAGCCCGGCTTTGCGGCAAGCTTCTTCCAAGTCAGCATCGCTGGCAACCGGATTGGAAAACCGCAAATTTTGCGCCACGGTGCCATGAAAGATGTGGCATTGCTGGGGGACATAGGCAATTTGCTGGCGCAATTCTTGTGGATCGATCTGGCGCACGTCCAGCCCATCAATGCTCACTTGTCCGGCCTGAGAATCATAAAGCCCGGCAATCAGGCGCAGGATTGAAGACTTTCCTGATCCATTCGGCCCCATGATGGCGATCATTTCACCGGGTTGAATTTGAAAATTCACACCCAGAAGGACCGGGTCCGTATTGGCCTGATAACGGAAACTGACGCGGGTGAAATCAATGGCTCCCGACCATTGGCGAAGAATGCCGCCGGAATGTTTGCGGGTTTGCTCGCCCTTCATTTTCATCAATTGATCCAGATGCGCGACCGACATCTTGATCTGTTCGGCGCGGGTGATGGTCAGAAATAAATTCTGGATCGGGGACAGAACCCGCCACACAAGGGCCATCACCGCAATCAGCCCACCGGCGGTCATGGTGCCATCCAGAACCCGCAGAACGCCTGCAATGATGGTGGCACCGCCCGCCATGACCATAATGGTTTGCGCCAGTGTTTGCAGCAGAAACGAAATCTGCCCGTTGCGAAATTGTGCCAGACTGTTGGCGGCGGACATTTCACGATATCGCTCGACCCATTTTTCGGCGGCCCCGGCTTCCCGGATGGTGCGTAGATTGGTGACAAATTCCACAAGGAAGCGATATTGCTTTGAACGCAGGGCAGAAGATTTGGCGATGGACCGCTTGAGGTCGGGAAGAATGAAAATGCCAAGCACCGCAAATAACGCCAGCATGATAAGGGGGATAAGCACCACCCAACCCGCCAGCATTCCGATAACCAGCATGAACAGCACGATGAACGGCAGTTCCAAAAGCACAGAAACCAGCGTGCCGACAAACATTTCGCGCATATTGTCGAATTCCCGGATCCGCGAAATCTGGCCACTCAATGGGGCCGATTCGGTGCGTGTGATGGGAAGAGACAATATTTGCCGAAAAACGCTTCTGGAAATCAGGAATTCCAGCCGTCCTGCGATATAGGCGATGGCTTTGCCGCGCAAAGCCCGGGTGCCCAGATCGATCAACGCCGCCAAAATCAGCCGATGCCAAGGGGGAGCAAAATGCGGCTGGAGCCTGATGCAATCACCTGATCATAGACGGCCATGATGAACAATGGGCCGACCAATGCCAGCAGGTTCAACAGAAAGGTCATGCCCAGAAGACGCCAGATCCGTGGACGTAAGCGGCGCAAGATGGATCGTGTCCATTTGATATCGGGGCGGCTTGGATCCGCATCCTCATCGAATTCAACGATCAGAATGGCCAGACCATCCTCCAAAATGCCCGAATGGGTCCGCCACGCTTTTTCATCACCGGAAAAAGAGTTCACACGCCCTTCATCATCCCGTGTCAAAACGCATGGATTGCCCGCGCCGTCGATGAATAGGCACGGCATCACGCGTGGATCAAGGCTTTCGCCGGATTTGACCGGGCGCTCCACAGTGCGAAAACCAAGAGTTGCCAGTACATTCCGCAGGCTGGCCAGGCTCAGATCCGAAGCAAAATGGGGTAGGGCTTCACTGAGTTCACGTTGGGTGCCGCGCCAACCGCGGGCATCCAGCAAAGCCATCAGGCAAGCGGCAAAGCCCGATTGTGCCGTGAAATCGCCAAGAGAACCGTGCCGTATCGCTGAGGCCAAGGCATCGGCATCATGGCTGCTTAAAGCGGCCTTTCTGGGTTTTTGAGGCTCATCCGGTGCGTTGAGTGCGTCTGTCATGGGCGACCTTTTGGAGATGCAGGCGGTTGAAGGTGGCCTGAATTTTCGTTTGTCCGGGACAGGTTTTTGTGGTCTGCAAAATCAAGAGGCTTAAGACGCCCGTCTTCAAGGCTGAATCTTTGATCGGCCAAAGCCAGAAGGGAGGGGCGGTAGCTGACCAGGATCATGGACACGGTTCCTTTCAGGCTGCGCATCAGGTCGCATAAGGCCCGGTCGCTATAGCCATCAAGGCTGGTATTGGATTCATCAAACAGGATCAGGGACGGACGGTTGATCAAGGCGCGGACAATGGTGATGCGCTGCGCAACGCCAGCGGGAAGCAGATCGGCTGAACTGTCACCAACTTCGGTGTCATATCCATTGGGAAGCCGGGCAAATACTTCGTCCAGATGCAGTTTTGCCGCCAATTCCAAGGCGCGCTGCATGATCTCCACTTGATCCGATCGGAACATGGTCAGGTTGTCTAGAATGGTTCCGTGGAACAGGGTCGGGCGTTGCGGAATATAGGAAATCTGATTGAACACGCTTTCCGCATCAAAATCATGGGGCGGTTGGCCATTCAAAAGAGCCGAGCCTTTTGTGGGAACGATTTGCCCCGCCACCAGATTGAGCAAAGTGGATTTGCCCACACCGTTTTTACCGGTAATGCCGATGATTTGCCCTTGCTCAAGCCTTAAGTTGATATTGTGCAAAACTTCAGGATCTTTTGGGCTGTAGCGAAAGTGCAAATTTTTCAGATCAAGCGAGGTAAAGCGGTCCATTTTGAACCGCCCACGGCTTTCCGCAGGAATGGCATCAATGTCGCGCAGATTGTCTTCTGCCAAAGAGACCGATTGAAAGCGCGACCATAGTCCCAAGGCACGCAGGGCGGGCTGAACCGTGCGTCCGGCAAGCAGGGTGCTGGCGGCCAAGGCTCCAACGCTCAGCGTGCCATTGATGACCATCAGGCTGCCAAATCCCACAACGGCAGCAACGGTCAGGTGGCTGGTGATGGTGCCGACCGTTTGTGCGTGCCCTGAAATTTGGGAAACTTGGGCGCTTGCAAAGGCATTGGATTCCAGTAACCGCTCATAGCGGCGCAGCATCATCGCCTCCATGGCCATTGCCTTCACTGTATGAATTCCGCTCAGCACTTCAATCAGGAAGCTGTAGCGTCTGCGGTCCCATTCCCGGCGCTCTTCCAACTGTTCTTGCAGGCTTTTGCCAATCTTCCATGCCATAAAGCCCGCGATGCCAAGCATGATGATGGGGATCAGGACCAGCCATCCGGTGATGAGAGCCAAAATTCCTAAAAACAACAGGATAAATGGCAGGTCGATCAAAACCAGGCTGGCTTGGCTGGCGTAAAAATCGCGAATTAATTCAATGCTGGATAATCTATCCAGATGCATGCCCGATGGCGTGCTTTCCACATGGGCCAAATCTCCTGTCGCCAGTCTTTTTATGGCGATACAGCCGGCCCGGTGTTCATATTGCGCGCCTGCCCAGCCAGATAAACGGGCGCGGGCGATTTTAAGGAGCACATCCAAAACAAGTGCAATCGCAACGCCGATGGTGAGCATGGCCAAAGTCGATAGGCCTTCATAAGGCAAAATACGATTATAGACCTGCAAGATCAAAAGCGGCAAAGCAAGGGCAAGGATGTTGATCCCCAAAGACGCGGCAAGAATGGCACCATTGGAGATGGGAATATATTGATGCCACAGCCGGTGCAAAAGATCATCTTGCTCGGCGGGAAGCGGCTGCACATTGTCTTCAGAATTGTTCGCTTCTTGATGGATGCCAGAATCTGAATATGTGTCGGCATTCTTTATTTTGTGCATTCGCGCTCCTCGCCCCTTCGCCGCGCTCTGGGCGCTTGAGATTTTTGGATGAATATACCGCCTTGGTGGTCCGGCTTGTTTTATCTGTGCTTAAAAGCGATCATCTTTCGTGCGGAATGTTTCGCATAAAATTTCTAGTGCAGCTTGGTTAATTTCCTATTGATGCCATTGGCATTAAACGGAATCGGGACTTTAAATCAATTAAAAAGAAAATAGGGAAAATTTGACTTAAATTTTATAAAATAGTGCAAATTCAAGCAGTTAAGGAAATTTTTAGGGATTTTTTATATTTTGTAATATATGATTTTGTAGATAGGGTTTCGTGGGTCGTTTCCGGGGCATGCTGATTTGCTTGAATTTGAATGCGGTGGGTGTATCCGCCCGATGGTTTGAAAGACTGTATCATGGCTGAAAACAAGACTTCCGCTGATCCGGCTCGCGAAGCCTCGATGGATCCTGCTTTGTTTCGGGATGGCCCTTCGGATGTAGAGGCCGCAGATGCCGTATTGCCGCCATCGGGTGTGAATTTTTCAGATGCTCAGGAAGTCACGAACCAGAATGTACACACCGGCGCCCGCCGCGAGGGTGTCGACTTTGGTGATGAGGTGCAAGAGGGGTCGGGGCCAGCGGTTGATAGCAGACTGCGAGATCTTGTGGAAAGCGAGCCTGTTGTTCGTTCCGACAGACCGCAATCGAATATACTGCGCTCTGAACAGGCGGCACCCGTTGTCGAGGATGCGCAGAGGGGGCAGGTCGCCAATAGTGGTCAGTCGGGCACGGCATCCCTTGCTGATTCTGGCAATGCCGTTTCGCAGCCAACGGATGGCGGCAATGGCTTGGTGAATGGCGGCGGTGGTGATGCCGATGCTGTCGCTGCGCTGTCTGCGGATGGAAATTCAGGCCCATTGGCGCAGGCGGGTGTCCTTGATGCTGTGGAAGATGGTGGGCCGGTAGAAGGTCAACTTGTGGCCACCGATGTGGATGGCGATGTTCTCACCTATGGGTTGGTAAGTGGCCCTGCCGAAGGGTCTGTCACGGTCAATGCCGATGGCAGCTATATCTTTGATCCGGCTGATGGCTTTCAGGATCTGGCAGTGGGCGAAAGCCGTGATGTGACTTTCACCTATCAGGTGGATGATGGCAATGGCGGCTTTGCCACCGCCACGGTGACCATCACCGTTACCGGCACCAATGATGCGCCCATAGCTGAAGCGACCAACATCAGCGCAGTGGAAGATGGTGGTGCGGTGTCCGGTCAGCTTGTGGCCAATGATGTGGATGCCAGCGACACGCTAAGTTTCAGCTTGCTTGATGGCCCTGCGGAAGGGTCTGTCACGGTCAATGCCGATGGCAGCTATGCCTTTGATCCGGCTGATGGCTTTCAGGATCTGGCAGTGGGTGAAAGCGTGATGTGACCTTCACTTATCAGGTGGATGATGGCAATGGCGGTACGGATATTGCGAGCGTTACCATCACCGTTACCGGCACCAATGATGTACCGATCGCCGAAGCGACCAACATCAGCGCGGTGGAAGATGGTGGCGCGGTGTCTGGCCAGCTTGTGGCCAGTGATGTGGATGCCAGCGATACACTGACCTTCAGCTTGCTTGATGGCCCTGCGGAAGGGTCTGTCACGGTCAATGCCGATGGCAGCTATGCCTTTGATCCGGCTGATGGCTTTCAGGATCTGGCAGTGGGTGAAAGCGTGATGTGACCTTCACTTATCAGGTGGATGATGGCAATGGCGGTACGGATATTGCGAGCGTTACCATCACCGTTACCGGCACCAATGATGCACCGATCGCCGAGGCAGCGCGCAACAGCGCAGAAGAAGATGGTAGTGCGGTTTCCGGTCAGCTTGTGGCCAGTGATGTGGATGCCAGCGACACGCTAAGTTTCAGCTTGCTTGATGGCCCTGCAGAGGGGTCTGTCACGGTCAATGCCGATGGCAGCTACAGCTTTGACCCTGCTGATGGCTTTCAGGACTTGGGAGATGGTGAAAGCCGCAATGTGTCTTTCACCTATCAGGTGGATGATGGCAATGGCGGTACGGATAGTGCGACCGTCACCATCACCGTTACCGGCACCAATGATGCGCCGATCGCCGAAGCAGCGCGTAATAGCGCGGTGGAAGATGGCCCGGCAGTTAGTGGTCGGCTTCTCGCTTCAGATGCCGAGGGGGACGATCTGACCTTCAGCCTGCTAGATGGTCCTGCGGAAGGGGTGGCCACGGTCAATGCCGATGGCAGCTATCGCTTTGACCCCGCCGATGGTTTTCAGGATCTGGCGGCAGGTGAAAGCCGCGATGTGTCTTTCACCTATCAGGTGGATGATGGCAATGGCGGTACGGATAGTGCGACCGTCACCATCACCGTTA
>NZ_BKCL01000010.1:0-80127 GCF_008579125.1 Iodidimonas gelatinilytica
GTGGCCAAGTCCTAACTTGACAACTGGAACACTTAATGGGGGCAGGCCACTATGAAACACGCAAAAACATAACAAAATTAATTAGGTGTAAATATGAATATCATAACATGTTACATATTAATTTTATTATCATATTTTAGAATATTAATAATCAAGATAATGTATTGCAAAAAAAATGAAGAAATGAGTGTTTTTTAAATGGTACAATTGATGATAGCAAAGTTTATTATATAAATGATAACATAGATAAAATAAATTATTTGATAATTTCTAGTAATGATGGTGATGAAAAATCTGCACTTCGCTTGGCACAATTAATTTCTTCACATAATACATATATAATTGTAGATGGAATATATATGTCAGCGTGTGCGCTTTATATACTACCTGCATCAGACAATGTGGAAATAAGAGATAACTCAATTGTATCATTCCACAGTTCTGTTCCAGGAATATTGGAATCTGTATATGATAGTGCGTCATATGCACGATTTGAGGAGAATTGGATTGAGCATGCGAAAAACACAAAGAAATTGTACGAAACGCGTGGAGTTTATTTCCGTATCTTCTACGATTCTATAAAAATGTTAGACGTATCTTGTATAGAGATAGATGAATTTAATTACATAAGAAATATATATCTAATTAGGGAAATGTGGATTTCATCAAAAAAATATATGCAGGATATAGGATTTAAATTTTCTGGTTATTGGCCAGAAAATAACAAAGATATAGAGGAAAGTATAAAAATTCATAAGCTCGGTTGTATATCGTGGATATTTGGTGGATCTATAGATTATATCGGCAATCTAGAAGCAAAAAATGGTATAAAACAATGCGGTCAGGAGATTAACGATCAATGATTTATAATATAATATCAATTTTTGTATTCATAATTATTTCTTTATCTGTCCCTGCAATCATAATATTTTCATTGGACGCTGGAGGGCCATATGACATTGTCCTGAACGTCGTCCTCCATACGCTCGTCCTCGCCTCACAGCTTTATGTCTTGGGTCGCATCTTCGCCCCGCGCCCTGAACAACGGGCTCGTCGGGAGAAGCTCTTCATCGGTTGGTGCGCTCTCTATCTTGCCGTTGCCCTTCTCGATCGCTGGGTCCTGTGAGGCGCCGCGATGCACAAACGCAAACCTCATGGGCGTTGGCTCGCGAAGAACTGCGTGGCCTTTTTTAGAATCTCCCTCTCCTCCTTGAGAATACGGTTCTCACGGCGCAGACGTTCATTCTCGTGGGCTAAATCAGCCTGCGGTGCTGCCTCAGATCACTGGATCGATACTGCGACACCCACTTACCCAGTGTCGATAATCCAACACCCAAATCAGCAGAAACACGCCGCCGCGACAATCCGCTCGTCAGTGCAATCCGAACCGCCTCTTGCTTGAAAGCCTCTGTATGCTTCTTCATTTTACCGGTCTCCTTGTGCCAGTGTTATACGCTCAAGTCACCGGCACAAAACCGTTACAAGTCCATGATGCTTGCAAATATCGTTTAAAACGACCAATTCATTTAATGAATAGCCCCCGCGCATGACGGCGTGATGCCCCGGTTTTCGGTTTGCCTGTGTGGATATGTCGATTTTCTTTGGACAGGGTGGTATCCCATGTGACAAGGACACAAGCTCGTGGTCTTCAATGCATGATGTGCGGCATGTTTTGCGGGCACCCAATGGTTTTGACCAAAAGAGAGCGGTAGAACCGCGGCGACATCTGAATATCTTAATCGTGGAGCTCCAAATGGCTGATTTGTTTGAAAACCCCGCTGGTCTTGATGGTTTTGAATTCATCGAGTTTTCTGCCCCGGAAAAGGGTATGCTGGAACCCGTTTTCGAGACCATGGGGTTCGTCAAGATCGCCCGCCACCGCTCGAAAGATGTGGAACTTTGGCGTCAGGGCGGCATTAATCTGATCACCAATTACGAGCCAAAATCTGCCGCTTGGTATTTTGCCCGTGAACATGGGCCAAGCGCGTGCGGCATGGGCTTTCGTGTGCGAGATGCGCGGGCGGCCTATCGGCATTTGCTCGATCAAGGGGCCGAGCCGGTTCAGGTTGATACCGGACCAATGGAGTTGCACATCCCCGGCATTCGTGGCATTGGCAATTCGATCATCTATCTGATCGACCGCTATGGCGAAGAGGAAGACGATCTCAATATTTACGATATCGATTTCAACTATCTGCCCGGTGTTGACCGCTATCCCGAAGGCTGTGGCTTCCAGCTTATCGATCATCTGACCCACAATGTTTATGGTGGCCGCATGGCCTATTGGGCCGATTATTACGAGAAGCTTTTCAATTTTCAGGAAATCCGCTTCTTCGACATTAAAGGCGAATATACGGGCCTTACCTCAAAAGCGCTGACGGCACCGGACGGCAAGATCCGTATTCCGCTCAATGAAGAAGGCGAGGGCGGCAAGGGGCAGATCGAAGAATTTCTGCGCGCCTATAATGGCGAGGGTATCCAGCATATCGCACTTATTTGCGATGATCTTGTTGCGTGCTGGGACCGTTTGAAAGAGAAGGGGGTGCCTTTCATGTCGGCACCGCCAGACACTTATTACAAAATGCTGGGCGAGCGCTTGCCGGGGCATGGCGAGCCTGTGGAGGAGCTTCAAAAGCGCGGCATTTTGCTTGACGGGACAACCGAAGGCGGTGAACCGCGTTTGCTGTTGCAAATCTTCGCAGAACCGCGGATCGGACCTGTTTTCTTTGAATTCATCCAGCGCAAAGGTGATTACAAGGAAGGCTTCGGGGAAGGCAATTTCAAAGCCCTGTTCGAAAGCATCGAGCGGGATCAGGTGGAGCGTGGTGTGCTGAAGGTCTAGACGCGCATGAACATAGACGCGCGGATAAACGTGTTGCGCCGGGTGCCGCTTTATGAAGGGCTTGACGACACGGCTTTGTTAATGGTGGCCCGTGAGGCCCATGAGCGGCATTTGGAAAAGGGTGCGCCCTTGTTCACGCAGGGTGAAGAAGCGCTTCATGGCTATGTGGTTGGCCGGGGCTGGTTGCGCTTGGAGCAACTGACCTCGGACGGCCAGAATGTGGTGCTTCGCCATATGGGCGCGGGGGACATGTTGGGAACGGTGGCGGTGTTGCGTCATCGTCCTTTCCCGGCCACGCTGATCGCTATGGAAGAGTGCATGGTCCTGTCCTGGAGCGTTGCCCGTTTGTCGGAGCAGATGCAGCGCTTTCCGGCGATCGCGGTGAATGCCATCAAGGTGATCGGTGGCCGGGTTGAAGAATTGCAGGCCCGGCTTCAAGAAATTGCAACGCATCGGGTGGATCGGCGCATTGCAGCGGCTTTGCTGCGGATCGTGGCGCAATCCGGTCGCCCTGTGGACGGCGGCATAGAAATTCCCTTTTCCCTATCGCGCCAAGATCTGGCGGAAATGACAGCGACAACGCTGCATACGGTGAGCCGTATCTTATCGGCATGGGACCAAGAGGGTATGATCTCGTCGCGGCGGAGCAGCCATCTGGTGATCCGCAACCCTGAGCGTTTGGCCGAAATTGCCCGATAGGCCGGGGTGCTAGACCAAGTGTTTGAGGCCCTGCGTGGGGTCGCTTTGATACACCGCCAGATGATCCATTTGTACGGCTTGTTTTATAATATCTTTGTTTTTCATCAGTGAAAAGGCGGTGGACCACGCATCGGCAGTTGCCGCTTGATCGGCCACCACGGTTATGCTGCGGGCTGCCGGGATAGAGGCCCCCGTATGCGGGTTCAAAAGATGGCTGATCCGTCTGGCCGCATCAAACATCAGGCCATATCCGCCGGATGTGGCGACAGCTCGGTCCACACATTCGATATGGCCGCTGATACGCGCGGGGGCTTGGGGATCGGCCACACCCACGGCCCATGCCCGTCCATCTTCGCGCAGGCCCATCGCGCGGGTTTCGCCCAAATCCAGAAGCACCCGGTCAACGCCATTGCGTTTGAGCAAATCGGCCACGCGATCGGTGATATAGCCTTGAGCGATGCCATTGAGCGTGATGGCCATCCCCGGTTTATCAAAGCCGATATGGGCAGGGTCAATGCGCACGGCACGCCAATTGATGAGCGGCAGAATATCGTCCACAGGCGGTGGGGTTTCGGCATCGGGATGGGCGCTATAATAGCGGTGATAGCGCTGCCAAAGCGGTTGCACCGTTATATCGAATAGGCCGTTCGTTGCACGGCTGATGCTTTTGGCACGTTGCAACAGCTCCACAAGTTCCAAAGGAGGGGCGCTTAAATACCCTTCTCTGTTCAGCTTCGAAAGGGCCGATTCATGGCGATACAGGCTGAAAACAGCTTCCAGCCGTTCGATTTCCTGCACCGCCAGATGGATGATGTGCCGGGCCTTGGCGGCATCAGGATGAACCAGTTGCATAGAGGCGCGCGCCCCCAACGCAACGCCGCTCCATTGATGGCGTCGGGTTGTGGCATGGGCCCTGAACGGCAGCAAAGTGGCCCCGGCGCAAAATCCGACAATGCCGATAAACCGGCGTCTTGTAAGGGGGCTGGCGGGCTTGGTCATGCGGTTATGCGGTATCATGATCCTCGCTTCCTTTTTTCCGGGCTCATATCCGGTTCCCCCAGCACAGCGCTTTGTGGAATGTCTTTAAAAGTATAAAGCGTGCCATCATGGGCGGCCTGAAACTGTTCGGCAGCCGCTTTGTCGCTGAAGGGCACCAATTCCGGCCCGCCCATGCCGCCGCTTTGATCGCTGCCCACCACATAAACGGCATCCTTGGCCGCCACCCATGCGCCGGGTTGCGGCTGGTTCCAATTGGTGGCCACCCCCATATCATTGACATAGATGGCGCGGATTGCTTTGGATTCTTCGGGCAACAAGGTGAAGGTTATGGTGTCGCGCACCGAACTGAACCAGAGCGGATCATCCCGGCCTTTCAAGAAGATTTGCCCTTTGGGGCCGGAATGGTTGACCACCAGCATCCCGCAATAATAGCCCATGGCGTCGCCATCCGGTTCTTGCGGTGCAGGGATTTGTGCGTTTTCCGTGTTTTGGTTGCAGCCAGAAAGCACAAGCATGGCCAGCACCCCCCACCCCATCAAAATCGCGCGGGAAAGGCTCATGCCTGCCTCCTTTTGAAAAGCGCCACAGCGGCCCCAAGGGGCAGCACAATCCACATGATCAAGGCTGCATAAAGGCTCCAAAGGGACAGCCCTGCCTCGATGGGGGTGCTCATGGCCGAGGCCACAGCCGTTGCTTCATGGGCGGTGAGGTTGATCAGCCGGTATATATCGGCGGGATTCATCAAAAGCAGAAGATCAAGGCTTCCTGCGCTGATATTCTGGCCTTGATCGGCCACCAAAAGGCCCAAAAGCGCCGCATCATAAAGCAGGACCAGCACCAACCACAGCGCCACAGCAACGCCCGCTGCGGTGGCGCGTTCGCGCACGATGATGCTTACCAGACTGCCCAGCGCCACAAACACCGCCCCAAGCAATACCGATGTCCCGATCAGCAGCGCAAAGGCGGGCCAGGCCCCGGCATCGGCCCCTTCGCCGACATAGAGCACAACCGCTGCCGCGCCATAACCCAGTACCGTGGCAAGGGCCAGCATCAGGACATGGCCAAGGAATTTGCCCAGCACCAGCTGCCAGCGCGCCACCGGATAGGCCAGCAGCAAGAGCAAGGTGCCGCGTTCTGCCTCTCCGACTATGGCGTCGAACGACAAAAGCAGTGCGATGAGCGGCACCAAAAAGATGGTCAGGCTGGCAAGGCTTACCACCACCACTGTAATGGGGGAGGCGCCAACCGTGCCCGTGGGGGCGCTGCCCAGCAAAACGAGACTTAATGCCAAGGCTGCCAGAACCAGCGTGGTGGCCACGACCCAGCGATTGCGCAGGCCAATACGCAATTCCCAGCCGGTGATGGTCAAAAGCGGCATCATGCGGGCACCTCGCTCATCAGATGATGGTAAAGCGCTTCAAGTCCCGGTTCTTCTACATGTAGATCTTCGATCATATCGCGTAGGGCGGCCAGTTCCAACAAGAGGTCCAGTTTATGATTCTGGGCCACCGCCAGATCCAGCCGGTCCGCGCTGTGGTGCAATAGGGATATGTCGCTATGCAAGGACGTTAAGATCTTTTGGGTGCTGCATGGGGCCACCTTCAGGCGGATACGCGTTGGCAATCTTGCGTTTTTACGCAGGCTGGCCAGATCGCCGGCGGCGATGATACGGCTTGATGCAGCAAAATGGCGCGGTCCACATGGGGCTCGATTTCAGCCAGTGCATGGGTGGAAACCAGTATCGTGGCCCCTGAAGCCCGCAGCCGGTCGATTGTGGCATACACTTGCGCCCGCGAGGCAGGGTCAAGCCCGGATGTGGGTTCATCCAGCAACAAGATGTCCGGCGTGCCGATCAGCGCTTGGGCAAGAGCCAGCCTTTGCCGCATGCCTTTGGAATAGGTGCCGACCCGCCGGTGCGTCGCCTCGGCCAATCCAACTTGGTGCAACAAGGCTTTATTGGCCGAGTGCGGAGCGCGCTTCAGTCGGGCGTAAAATCCCAGCAATTCCTCGCCCGTCATGGCGCTGTGAAAGGCCACACTTTCCGGTAAAAATCCCAGGCGGCGGCGAAGCTGTGCCCCTTTGCGGCCCGCGGGATCTTTTTCCAGAACGCGCACCGTGCCGCCATTGGGCCGGATCAGGCCAAGCACCAGCTTCATCAATGTTGTTTTGCCCGCACCATTATGGCCCACCAGTGCCACGGCTTCGCCGGCGCCCAGTGTCAAAGTGGCGTTTTCAAGGGCGGTCAGTTTTCCATAGCGCTTGGTCACGCCGTCAAGAGTGACAATGGTGTTCATGATCCCTCTTCTGAAATGGGCGATTGCATCAGGGGGGCGGTGTCGATCACTCCGCCGGGATAAAGCGCGGGCAGTTTCGATTGGGCAAAGCGCAAAACGTCGATGGCGGGGCTGTTCAACAAAAGCCGGGCTTGCGGATAGCGCCATAGAATATCGTCAACGATGTCGTTGGGCCGGTAAGGACGGTCGGCAAGGCCGTCGCCATTCAGGTCGAAAGCGGCATTGTCGCTCCAATAATTGCCGCGCCCTTCAAAGGTCCATTCCACCCGCCGCGTGCCCACATATTTCACCTGCGTCTGATTGCCGATAAAGGCATTGTCATACACATCATTGCGTTCCGACCCGGCAGTGAAGTGAATACCGATGGGGCAGCCTTTGAACAGATTCTCGGCAATTTGGTTCTTATGGGCATTATAGACGAACAGGCATTTGCCTTGGCTGTCGCGCACCTGATTGCCGGTGATCTTCGTGTTGTTCACGTAGTTCAGAAGGAGGCCATGATCGCGGTCGCCCTGACTGATATTGTCGCGCACCTCCAGCCTGTCAGAATACATCAAGGCCCAGGCCACATGATTGTCCTGTGACCAGTTGCCGATGATCCGGCTGTCATGGGTGTACATATAATGGATGGCAAAGCGCAGATCCCGGAAGCGGTTGTTTTGAAAGACATTACGCTTGCTGGTATTGACGAAAATACCATCGCGACCATAGCGGATGTCATTGCCGGTCACTTTGGCCCCTGGCGCATTCCAGATAGAGACGCCATTGCCTGCTTCCGCCGTGCGCAGATCGCGCCGCCCGTGAATGATATTGTTTTCCACCTGTGATCCATCGGCCCCATGCAGATACACCCCGAACAGATTGTTCTGAAGGCGGTTATTGAGGATCAAGGCGCGTTTGGCGGTTTGTTTTACAAGAACGGCGGAATCCATTTTTGGCACATCAATGCCAGAGCCGGTGATGACCAGCCCTTCGATGCGCACATCCGGCGCGATGAGGGTGAAAACACTGCCAAGGCCAGTGCCATTTACCACCGCACCTTCCTCGCCGATCAAGGAAAGGGGCCGGTCGATCACCACCGGTCCTTGATAGGTGCCGCGCCGAAGACGCAGCACATCGCCTGCTGTTGCGGCATTGATTGTCGCTTGCAAATCCGCCCCCGGGGCCACGGCATGATCGGCAGCCCGAGCCGATAAGGCCGAAAGCAGGATCAGTCCGAAGGCCAGCCCTTGCCACAAAGCCGGACGACCCCGGCCTTTAGGCGGCGTATATTGCAAGCGGCGGATCACTTTAGGCATTTCGCGGTTCAACCAGCATCCGCCCTTTCATTTCCATATGCAGGGCATGGCAGAACCATTGGCAATAATACCAATGCACGCCGGGTCTGTCGGCAATGAAGGTGATGGAGGCGGTGGCTTGAGGCGCCACTTCCATGGCGACACCGTGATTGGTCAGAGTGAAGCCGTGGGTCAGATCCTCCACATCATCCAAATTGGTAATATAGATCGTCACCTCATCGCCTTGTTTGACCGTGAATTTCTCCAGACTGAAAGCGGGGGCCACAGAAAACATATAGACCCGCACCTTATTGCCGTCTCGAATGACGTCCGCCGCATATTCCAGTTCGACACCATCGGCCTCGGCCTGTTTTTTGCATCGTCGAACAAGGGGTCGTCGCGGTCCCACCGATGCACCGGGTTTATCTTGGAGCGGTGGACGATGGTGGCATCATGGGGTTCGGCAAAGCTGGGGCCATCATGGACCAGCTTCATGCTGTCGCCGGAAATGTCGATCAACTGATCACATTCCGGTTTCAAGGGCCCCACATTCAGGAACCGGTCCTTTGAAAATTTATTGAGCGAGATCAGCCATTTGCCGTCCGCCTCTTTGGTTTGCCCCATGGAGGTGTGGTTATGGCCCGGCTGATAATGCACATCCAGTTTTTGCACGATCGGGTCCACATCTTCGCCATTGAACAGGCGTATGGCCTTGTCGATGTTCCATTTACAGAGTTGGCTGTCGATGAAAAGCGTTGTGTAGGCATTGCCGCGACCATCAAAGGCTGTGTGAAGCGGGCCAAGGCCAAGCTCCGGCTCTGCCACCACCACATCGCGCGGTTTGATCTTGTCAGAGAACAGATCGTCGAAGCGGCGCACATCAAAGACCGTTACCGTGGGGGACAGTTTGCCATTGGCAACCACATGAATACCATCGGGGGCGGTGTTGATGCCGTGCGGGCTGTTGGGAACCGGCACATAGCGTGTATAGCGCGAGCCATGCCGCCCATCGATCACCGGCACGCATGATGTCTGGTGAAATCGCCGTTCTTCACGGCTTCTTCGATGCGGGCGATATTGAAAATGACCACCCAATCCTGCTCTGCCGATGTCATTTCGGCCAGATTGGTGCCGCCTTCGGAATTATAGCAGGTGGAAAAGCAGTATTTGCCTTGATAATCGGCATCCACATTATCCAGATTGCCATCCACCATCACCTGCCAGGCGATTTCCATGCTGTCGCCGTCTATGGCGGTGAAAATGCCATGATATTTATCCGGTTCATCCAGAATTGTGCCGTCATTGGGCAGCGGCAAGCGGTCTTCCCCATTGGCGAAGACATAGCCGGTTTTTGGGTATTTCTGGACCCGCAGGCCGTGCACTGCTTCCATATTCGGGATCTCGATGATCTTGTCGCATTTCATCACATCACAACGAACGCGGGCGACGCGGGAATTGGCCTTGTCGTTCATGAACACATAGCGACCATCATAGGTGCCTTCGGTGAAGGACATATGCGGATGATGCAGATCGCCATTCAGATAGACCCCGCCGCGGCTGTCTAGAAAGCTGCGGGTTTCCGGCAGCAAGCCTTCGGTAAGAATTTTGCGGCTTTCATTGGTGGAACCCCAGCCGGTGGCACTACAGCGGTTGAACACCGGAATACGCATCAGTTCACGCATGGACGGAAGGCCGACAATACGCAATTCCCCTGCTTGTCCGCTGGAGAAGAACACATAATATTCGTCCAGATCGCCCGGCCCCACATGCTCTTTGGCCGTGGCGGCCTGGCTTGATCGTGGTGACAGAGCAGCGCCACCTGTGAAGCCGCCCGCTCCCGCAAGCCCGGCAATGGTCGCCACCGAAGCGGTGCCGCCGAGGATATCGCGGCGGCTTGGTCCGCTTTTGTCTTTCATGTCTGTCATGCCTTTTCTCCCTGTGATGAGGCATTGCGTGGCGCGACACCGCCTTTGGTGCCGACCGGTGAGGAAGGTTCATGCTGGGGGACGCCATTGCTGCCCGCTTTTCGCGCTTCAGGCGCTTTTGGATCATCACCGGGCATTTGTGATCGTGGTGATAAAGCACCTGACAGTGCAGGCAGGAGATACATTCATTGGGATTGATGTGGCCTTCGGGATGGATTGCGCCTACCGGACATTCAACGGCACAGCGCATGCACGGATTGCCGCATTCCCGATAGCGTTTGAGCCAATCAAACATCCGCAAGCGCCCCGGAATGGCCAGTGCGGCCCCCAATGGGCACAAATAGCGGCAGAAGAAACGTTCGATGAACAGGCCCGCTACAAGCAAGGCCACCGCAAACAGGACAAACCACCAATCGCGCAGGAAATGCAGGATGATCGCGGTCTTGAACGGCTCCACTTCGGCCAGCTTTTCCGCCAGTCCCAAAGAGGTGAGCGACACACCGAACAGCACAAGGAAAATGACATATTTCAAAGGCCAGAGCCGTTCATGCAGGCCCCATGGCACCGTGATCTGCGGGACGTGCAACAAGCGGGCGGCTTTGTTGGTCAGTTCCTGTAAGGCCCCGAAGGGGCATAGCCAGCCGCAAAAAGGGCCGCGCCCCCAAAACAGCAAGGCGGCCGCCACTGAAAACCACAAAATGAAGATCAAGGGATCGATCAGAAAATAGGACCATTGGAAATCGGTGCGCAGAGCATTGGCAAAGGCCAGCACATTAACCACCGAGAGTTGCGCATGGGCAACCCAGCCCAGCCAGAACAGCGTCACCAGAAGATAAGCAAGGCGTATGCGATTGAACAATTTCTCCCGCTTCACCAAAATATCCTGAAAGAAGAAAATCCCTGTCAGCACGCCCAGCATTATGACCAGCACAGAGATCGAGGCGATCTTGCTGCGCCAGATCCGTTGCCAGAGCGGTGCGTTCGGCCCATTCCCGAAATTGGCGATGTCTGTCATGGCCGGCGCGGATATGGCCTCTTCCGGGTTTTTTGTATCTGCACTGGGGGCCGCCTTCACAACCGCAGGGGTCTTTGGTGCGGGGGGCACTGCCTTGGAATAGAGGGCGGGCAGGCGGTAATCGAGGGCGAAGCTGGTAAAGGCCTTGTCCAGAGCGCCGATGGCCCGCTGCACCAAAAGCTGTAAACTGAAGGTTTCGGCTGGCTGGAACTGCACCCCGGTGGGGATGCGGAACAAGGCTATTTCCTTGAAAGACGGCGCATCGGCTGCCGCCAGATCGGCGATGCGCTCATGCTGTTTGTCACGGAAACGGATGGTTTCGGCCCCTTGGGTCAGCTCGATCCGGTCAAAAATGCCGCCGCGCACATAGCCTGAGCCTTTGAACGAATACCGCCCGTCGCCCATGATCAAGATGGCGGCCTGATCGGTGCCCAGCTGGCTTTGCAACCGTTCGAACCCGGTATCGCCTAACAGGGTGCGGCCAATGGCAGGGTGCGATACCAGCGCCACATAAAGATCGACAAATCCGTCATCGGGGGCACCCGGCTCGGGGCGTTTCATGGCTTTTGGATCGCCGGACAGGGCGAAGGCCTCATTCACATCGCCCACCGTTATATGCAGGCGCCGCACCGCTCCATTGCCCAGCAATGTTTCCCAGTTGCTCACTGCGCCGCCTTGGGGATCGACCATGCGGGTGGGGCCGGCTGTTTCTATCGTGCCGCCACTTAACAGATGCGCCACACGGCCCGCCGAACGCAGGATGCTGTCGCCGATCACCAGCACCGTGACGGTGGCACCGGAAACGATGTCCACCTGTGGCGGGGCTTCGCCATTTTTGGCGGCCTGCATGGGGTTGAAGCCGATCAGATCCATCACTGAAGCGTCAATACGCGCTTGCGGGATGCCGATCAGAACGATGGGTTCGTGATGCTCTACCAGTTTCAGGCCAATGATGGTGCCATCTACATCAAGGCCGACCAGTGTGTGGATGGGTTTGCCGGAATAGCCCGCGGTATTCACGATGTCTGAGGTCAGATAAACATAACCGATAATTTCTTCGCCCTTAAGAGCCGGTGCAATCGGGGCGATCTCCAGCAACGCACCGAAATGATTGGCACCGGGCACGATATCTGCCGCTTGTACTTGATCCAGAAACCGGCCCAATTGCGCGCTTTGTTGCGCCAAGACAGGCGGGGCGAAAAGCACGGACAAGAGGAGAGACAACGCCGTCATTATGGAAAAACGGCCACACATCCAGAGAGTTAAGCGCCGTAAACGCACGTTGAGAACTCCTTAAACTGATCTGTGCAGAGGTCTGACTATAGGGTCGGGATCGTGCCACCTTTTGCTTTGGATCAAATTACAGATAACATGTGAGAAATTATAATCTAGGATTATATTGTGTTTTAATGCAACCTCAGATCACACAGAGGAAATGGTCTCATGTCTTTGTTGAGCCAAGACCCGCAGATGACCCCCGGCACAATGGCAGAATTGATTGCCATCGCCACCCGGATCGAGCATGAATCCGTGCGCCGCTATCAGTGGCTTGCAACAGAAATGCGCCAGCGCCATGAGCACGAGACAGCCGCGGCTTTCGATAAGCTGGCTGTTGAAGAACAGCATCATATGGCCGCAGTGGCGGAATGGGCGCAGGCTTTAGGCGAAGGGCCTTTGGTCGATCATGAGATCCATTGGCACCTGCCCAAGGATCTGGCCCAAAACTGGAAGATGCGGCAGGCAGTGCGCTGCTTACGCCTTATCGCGCCTTTGCCATCGCTGTCGAGAATGAAGAGCGGGCTTTTGCCTTTTATACATATCTCGCGGCATCGACGCCCGATGCCGGAATTGCCAAACAGGCGGAAATACTGGCCAAGGAAGAACTGCACCATGCGGCCTTGTTGCGGGCATGGCGACGGGCGACATGGCATCAAAATGAAAGAGGCGCACGCACGGGCTCGCGGGCATCTTCAAGGATCGAAACGTTGCCAGCACTTGAGGCCGTCATCGCACAGCATGAAGCCGGGATCGCCGCCTGGGGCGTTGATTTCGAGGAAGATGTGCGCACTGGTGACGATCCTGCCCCGCTTTTAAGAGCGCAAGGGGCTTTGGAACAGCTTTGCACTTTTCTGGAAACGGTGCTGGTTACCACACCGGACGCGGCCACCCGGGAAAAGGTCGAACAGACCCTTCACAGCGCCATCGCCCGCCTTGCCACCCTGCATCACCGCATCGACCGGGTGAAAGGCGGCCACTAGGATTGCTGGCGGCCCCCGCTTCCGAACATGTTCACGAAGGCGCGAGATCGCTGAACCTTTTGCAAAGAGGAACGTAGCTGCTTGTCGTAGTGCGATAACAGGAAGGAAGACAAGACCATGCAATCAATCGGAAAAGGGATGGTTGCCGGATTTGTGGCAACAGTGGTTCTCTCGCTTCTTATGATGATGAAGGCAGCCATGGGCCTGATGCCGGAATTGAATGTCATTGCCATGCTTTCCAACATGATGGGAGAGGCCTCATCTGTTATGGGCTGGGTGGCTCATTTCGTCCTCGGGACTTTGGTCTGGGGTGGATTGTTCGCCTTGTTGGCTCCCCATTTGCCGGGACGCACCTATTGGCTGAAAGGCGTTGCTTTTGGCGTTGTCGCTTGGGTGCTGATGATGGTCATTGCCATGCCGATGGCCGGTGCCGGGCTCTTTGGTATGGCCCTTGGTGTGATGGCCCCCATGATGACACTGATCCTTCATGTGGTTTTTGGAGCGGTGCTTGGCGGTGTTTATGGCGCCTTGCATCCGCAGGCATCGGCCATCAACCCTGCTGCCCCGCACAGTTGATCTTTTCATAACAGGCACCGGCTTTTCAGGTGCATGGGCAAAAGCCCGTCTATGGAACGATATGCCTTGTCGTTCCATTCCCTTGCTTCATAATAGGCATTTACAATACATATTATAGTGAATTAGAGTGGGCTATGGGCAGTCAAGGGATGGTCAGAAGGCGTCCGTCGGGAAGGGATCGTTGGAAATGGCTGGAACCGCAGAGACGATGAAACCTGCAGGCATTCCCCGTTATCGGCCTTTTGATGGCCCGGTGCTGTTTCGGCAAGGCTTTCGTCCGTTCTTTTTTGGCGCGGGCCTTTGGTCGTTATTGTCTTTGCTTCTTTGGCTCACGGTGGTGCAAGGGGCGGTTTCTTTGTCTTTGGGGGCCAATCCGCTGGCATGGCATGCCCATGAAATGATTTTCGGATTTACCGGTGCCGTGATTGCCGGATTTTTGCTGACAGCCATCCCCAACTGGACGGGCCGCATGCCGTTACAGGGCGTGTCTTTGATGGTTTTGTTCGGCACATGGCTTTTGGGGCGGCTCGCCATGGGACTGTCGGCGCTCCTTAGTCCTGCGCTCGTGGCGGTGCTGGATCTGTCTTTCTTGTTGCTGCTGATTGCTGTTGTGGTGCGTGAAATTCTGGCGGGGCGGAATTGGCGCAATCTCCCCATGCCTGTCGCGTTGGCCGCTTTGTTTATTGCCAATCTTCTGACCCATCTCGACCTGATGGGCCTAGCTGCGACCGGGCGTATGGGTGAACGGCTTGGCATTGCTACGATTCTGTTTCTTATCGGCTTGGTGGGCGGGCGGATTATTCCCAGCTTCACCCGAAACTGGCTGTCGAAACGTGGCGAAAAGCGATTGCCCGCAAGCCTTGGCCGTTTTGATAAGGTCAGCCTTTTTTTGATGCTTGTTGCCCTTATTGCGTGGGTATCCCTGCCCGATAGCCAGATCGCGGGCATATTTTTGCTGATCGCAGGGGGGATGAGCTTCTTGCGCCTTGGCCGATGGCAGGGCCATCTTTGCTTATCAGAGCCGTTGATCTGGAGCCTGCATCTGGGTTTTTTCTGGCTCCCCTTGGGGCTGTGTCTGTTGGGGGCGAGTATTTTTCTGCCGCAAATCCTGCCGTCGATGGCTGGCCTTCATGCCCTGACCGCCGGAGCCGTTGGCTCCATGACATTGGCGGTGATGACCCGGGCCACTTTGGGCCATACCGGACGGACACTGACAGCCGACCGGTGGACGACCATGCTTTATGTCTTGATTGCAGTGGCGGCGGCGGCGCGGGTGGGGGCATCGCTCGCGCCCATATCCTATAGCGCTTTGCTGTGGGTCTCTGGCCTTTTATGGGTGGCGGCCTTCGGACTTTTCAGCGCCCATTATGGCCGTATGCTGCTCTTTAAATAACCAAAACCCTGCTTTTTCCGATCATATGGTCGGGATTTTTGGGCGCTGCCATCGCGGGTGCGACAGCAGCGCCTGTTTGTATCCATCTGGCGACAGAATCCTGTTCAGAACCGGCTGCGCAAGGTGACGCCCCAGCTTCGTGGCGCCCGCGATAAGGCAAGCCCGCCAAAGGCTTCAAAGCCGGTGGCCGGGCCCAGCCCTGCGGCTCCGGCGGCGAAATCGAAGCGACGCCCCGGATTGGTAATGAACACACCATTGGCCGCCGACTCTTCGTCTGTCAGATTGTCCACCCAGAATATGAGCGCATGCTGCCCCATTTCAAATCCGGCGCGCAGATTGAGAAGGATGGCATCGGCGGTGAAGGCATCGCCAGTTTGTACGGCATTTTGCTTGGACTGATAGGCGATGTCCGCACGTCCCATGATGTCGATTTCGCCCATCAAAGGCCGCCGATATTGCACCGTACCATTGGCCATATAGCTGGGAGCATATTGAAGCTGTGTCCCTGCCAATTGGGTATCGGTGATGCCTGCAAGCAACAAGGTGGTGAAGTCGAAATCATCATATTCCGCATCGGTATAGGCAAAACCGCCCCGGATATCGAGGCCGGGTATCGGGCGGGCCGCGACTTCCAGCTCGATGCCTTTGGACGTGGTTTTGCCCGCATTGATATTGAGGACGGCAAAGGTTTGCCCCAAAGCCCGGACGATCTGGTCGTTCCATTTGATCAAAAAGCCGTTGAGATTGGCGGTCAGCCGTCCACCGAACCACGAGGTTTTCGAGCCCAGTTCATAATGCCAGCTGCGTTCGGGATCGAAGCTGCGTTCTTCGGGCAGGATCTGCCCGGCGGCGGTTACCACATTGAACCCACCCACCTTCACGGCCCGGGCGGCGCTGAAATACAACAGGTTCTCATCGGTCAGGTGATAGTCCAGCGATAGCCGGGGCGTGAAATTGTCGAAAGACAGGGAATCCACGAATGGTGGATTGGAAATCCCGGCAATGGGGTCGGTATCCACCGCCGTCACGTCTTTTTCTTCATGGGTGTAGCGTCCGGCAAAGGAAAAGGTGAGCGCCGAAGTGATATCCAGATCCACCTGCCCGAAGGCGGCAATGCTGTCGGTTTCTTCTTCAGTATCGCTGATCAGGCTTTGAAATGGCCCCAGAACAGCCAGCATCAGTGGACCTGCATCGCCGACAAAGCGGTCGTCAATGCGCGTATCTGCATCCAGATGGTAATAATATCCACCAAGCATCCAGCGGAACCGACCGTCGCCGGGGGAAGACAAACGGATCTCCTGGCTGAACTCTTCTTGGTCCACATCGGTGGTTTCAAAATGAATCTGGCGGGCCTGATAATCATCATCAATGGCGGTATGCAGATCAAGCTGTTGAAGCCGGTGATCGCCGTTAATGTATAAGGGCCCACGTCCCAATCCATGGTGAAGGATGTGGTCAGGTTTTCCCGGTCTGTCTCTCCCGGTGTAACGGCAAAACCACTTTCAAAACCGGGCATTTTTCCTACAAAAAGCTGGTTAGTGGGCGGGGCAGGAAAGGGAAGCGGGTTGAAAAGCTGGGCATTATTGGTGACAAACTGCAAGGGCTCGTCGCCGTCATTGGTGTTTTCAAAGGCGATACGGGCGGTGATGCTGAATGTATCGGTGAGAAAGGCTTCCAGCGTGCCGTGATAGACCTCGGTATTGCGGCTATCCAGACCAGATCCGGTCAGTTCGTTTTTGAAATACCCGTCCCGTTCATGGTGCACCGCTCCGGCGCTGAAAAAGACCTTGTCCCGGATCAGCGGTCCGGAAATCGATCCCTTGAAATCCCGGCGCTCATCGCTGCCCAATGTGCCTTCAAAAAAGCCTTCGAAATTGTTGCTGGGATCTTTGGTAATGTAATTGACCGCGCCGCCAAAGGTGTTGCGACCATAAAGGGCGCTTTGCGGCCCTTTGGCAATTTCCACACGGGCCACATTCTCGATCAGAGCTTCCATGGTTGCTCGCGAGGATTGATAAACGCCATCAACGAAGAACCCCACATTCGGCTCGCCAATGGTGGTCATCATGCCCCGGATCACCGGCGTTTGCCCGCTGCCGCCGAACAAGGGCGCCATGTTAAAACCCGGCGTCAAGAGCGCGATATCTTCGATGCGCTCAATCCCGGCGTCTTCCAGATCTTTTTCGGTAAAAGCGGTGATCGCCATGGGCACATCTTGCAGGCTTTCTTCCCGCTTTCGGGTGGTGACGATGATTTCTTCCAGAACCCGCCCATCGCTGCTGCGCCCGCTTTGCTGTGCAGTTTGAGGCGCTTCTTGCGCTGCCGCCGCCGCACTGCCCAAGGATAGAGCCATCGCCCATAAGCATGCCCCGTTTCGTCCATGCTTCCTTCTTTCCGTTATCATCTGTTCCCTCCCTGATGTGGCAGAAACCACAAAAAAATCATAAGGTTATGATTGCCCTTATCGAATCTGAACGTCGTGCGGCGCCTCTCGAATAATGACGCGGATCCAGAGTCGGGATGCCAGGTTCTTGATTGCCTGGTGGTTATGGACATTATAATTACGTTACATTAATGTAATTTATTCGTCCATTGTTATTGCCATCCCGGTTGATCATGTCGGTCTGGCCAAACCAAGGGTGAGTGGAAAACCGGGATGGCGGAAGAAACGAGCGGATTACCGATAGCGCAGAGCGCAGAGCCGGGAAGGGCTGAAACAGAACGCAGTTCGGGCCGTCCGCGCGATTTGGCATTGGATCAAAGGCTTTTGGGGGCGGCCCTGGACCTGCTGGCCGAACAGGGGTTTGACGGGGTCAGTTTGGAAGCGGTGGCGCGCCGGGCGCAGTCTTCGCGGCCCGCTATCTATCGGCGGTGGCCATCAAAAGACGATCTGATGTTGGATATTGTGGGCGCGGTGTTTCGGCGTATGGATCAGGAGTTGCCACCGCTTAAGGATATGCGCGGCGATATTCACACACAAATCACCCTGATTCTGGAAGCCGCTATAAGGTTCTTGCAAGACCCCAAAATGCGCCGGGCAACAATAGCGATTGTCGGGGCCATGCATCAGCACCCCGATTTCAAGGCTTTGCAGCGCTTGGTGCGTAGCCGCCGGGGGTCGGCTCTGCGTACTATGCTGGAAGCGGCCGTTGCGCGCGGAGAGCTTGCTCAAGACCTTGATGTGGAATTGGCGCTCGATCTGTTGATGGGTCCGGTTTTTTATCGCGGGCTGGTGTTGGATCTACCGCTTGAACCCAAGGTGGCGGCCCAATTGGTGGCGGCGGCTCTCTCTCAAACCAGACCCGCCGTGCCGTCTTGTTATTCCTCACAGGGGACCGATGATGACCGCTGAAAGATCTGTGTTTTGCCGTTTGCGTTCGACTGGTATCGCTGTGGCCTTTCTCGTTTTCGGTGGGACTGCTTTTTTGCCGTTTTTTACGCCATCTGCTTTGGCGGGGCCGACCTATTTCGCCCATCCTGATGGCTTGCCGTTTTCCGAAGCGGTCCGGGTTGGAGATATTCTTTATCTTTCTGGCCAAATCGGTGCGAAGCCGGGCGCACTCACATTGGTTCCAGGCGGCATATCGGCCCAAGCCCGGCAGGCCATGGAAAATATGGGAGCGACGCTAAAGCGGCACGGGCTTTCCTATGACGATCTATTCAAGTGCACCGTCATGTTGGCAGATATGAGCCAATGGGCGGCATTCAATTCGGTTTATGTTACGTATTTCAAGCCCGACCGTCTGCCGGCACGCAGTGCCTTCGGGACATCCGGTCTGGCTTTGGGCGGGGCGTTGGAAATCGAATGTTGGGCTTATGCTGGTAATGGTGTCGCGCGTGAGGGAAAGGATGTGAAATGAGCCGGTTTTTAGTGAATCGTCGTCATATGCTGGGCGGTATGGGCGTGCTGGCCTCGGCAGGGTTGATGGGGGCTCTGGGGCCGCGATGGGTCCAAGCCCAGATCCAAAATCAGACCCAAGATCAGGCGCAGGATGTATTTTCTGCCGAAGCGCGGGAAGACTTTTCAAAAATCATGAGCGCGGAACAGCGCGCCGAAGGCCGTCGTTTCCTGAAAAACCACCCCAGTATCGATACGCATGCCCATCCGGGGCGGTTCTTTCTTGACGGTATTGATGTGCAAAATCCGGCAGTGAAAGCGCTCGGTCCGGCCAATGTTTCCGGCGTGGTCGATGATATTAAAACGGGGAATGTTACCGCAGCGGTGTTCAGTTGTGTGGCCGACTTGCCCTTGTTGTCCGTGGGGCCGCAAGGTATCCGGGCCGCGCGTGATTTCAGACCCGGCGAAGCCTATGGTGAATATCGTCGCCAGATCGGTATTTTGCACGCCATCTGCGAACGCGGGCTTTTGTCATGCGAACGCACAGCGCAGGGCGTTGAAGCGGCGCATCGGGGAGAGAAATCCGTTTGTCTGTTCGGTGTGGAAGGAGGGGACTTTATCGAAGATGCCCCCGAACGGGTTTTCGCTGCCGCCAAGGATGGGGTGAGAACCATTGGTCTTGTGCATTATCATGTCAATCAACTTGGTGATAACCAGACCGAGACGCCGGTTCATAACGGCCTGACCGATTTGGGGCGTATTGCGGTCAAGGCGATGAATGAAGCGGGTATTTTGATCGACCTTGCCCATGCAAGCGAAGCCGCAAGCCGTGATTGTCTGGAGGTTTCTTCCCGTCCGGTGATGTTGTCCCATACGTCTTTGCAAACCGAAAACGTCCGTCACCCGCGTATGATCACGCCAGACCATGCCCGCTTGGTGGCCCAACATGGTGGCGCTATCGGTGTGGCTCCTTGGGGCCTGGGGCAGCAAAATCTGTCGGATTATATCGATGCTATTCTGGCGATGATCGAAGTGGTCGGCGCAGATCATGTGATGATCGGGACAGATATGGACGCCACTTATAAACCGGTTTTCGATAATTACGCCGATTGGGATGTGCTTCCGGCGGCCTTGTTGGCAAGGGGGGTGCCCCGGTTAGATGTGGCCAAGGTGATGGGAGGCAATTTCTTGCGGCTATTGGCGCAAGTGGAGATATGATTCCGGATTTTCCGGGCCATTTTGCCTTGTCAGGCGTTGATGGGGGTGCAGCCATTGGGAGATGCTGATGCCTTCGCCAACCCTGATTTCGGACCGCAATTGCTGGCGTATTGAAACGGCGGATCGTGCGGCGGTGATCATTGATGCGGAGGATTATTTTCGTGCCGCGCGCCGCGCCATGATGAATGCTCGAAAGCGCATCATGCTGGTGGGTTGGGATTTTGATGCGCGGGTGCATCTTTATGACCATGCCCAAGACGATGACGGCCCATTGGCGGTGGGGGCCTATCTTCATTGGCTGGTGCAGCGCCGCCCAGAGCTTCAGATCCATGTGCTGCGCTGGGATATGGGGGCGCTGACCTCTCTGTTTCGCGGCACCACTTTGCTTGACGCTTTCCGATGGTGGCGGCATCCGCGTCTTCACTGGAAGTTGGATGGCAATCATCCGGTGGGGGCTGCGCAGCACCAGAAAATTCTGACCATAGATGGAGAAATGGCATTTTGTGGCGGCATTGATATCACCAATGGCCGTTGGGATAGCCGTCAGCATGCCGATGAAGCGCCGGGTCGTTTGCAACCCGATAATACAGATGCCGGACCATGGCACGATATCACAACGGCCCTGGAAGGGCTGGCCGCGCGGGCCTTGGACGATTTTTGCCGGATGCGTTGGGAAAAGGCTGGCGGCAAAGCGCTTGCCCCGGTGACATCCGGGATGTCTTGCTGGCCAATGGGGTTGGATGCGCCTTTTAAGAAGGTGGCGGTTGCCATCGCGCGTACGCAGGCAAGGATGCCCGATCAGGCGGGGATTTTCGAGATCGAGGCGCTTTATGTGGATCTGATCGCCAAGGCGCAGCATTTTATTTATGCGGAAAGCCAGTATTTTACCTCATACAAGATCGCAAAAGCCATTGTTCGGCGTTTATCGGAGCCGGATGGTCCGGAAATCGCGGTGGTTACGCCGGAAACATCGGAAGGCTGGCTGGAATCCAAAGTGATGGATACAGCCCGCGCCCGACTTGTTTCCATCTTGCGCCGCTATGATAAATATCGGCGGTTTCGTCTGTTTCATGCGCTGAGCGAGGGCGGGCACCCCATATATATTCATGCCAAGATCATGATTGTTGATGACCGGATTTTACGCGTGGGGTCATCGAATATGAACAACCGTTCTTTGGGGCTCGATACGGAATGTGATCTGGTCCTTGATGCAGACCATGCAAAAACACCCGCCGCTACAGCCAGAATACGTAAGGCCATCGTCCATATCCGCAATGATCTGCTGGCCGAGCATCTGGGTTGCGATGTTGAACAGGTTGAGGCGACGCTAAAAGACTGCGGATCGTTGATCGGCACCATCGAGACGATACGGAGCGAGGGCCGCACCTTGAGAGATTACCGCTTGCCAGATTTGAATATGGCGGAAAACTGGCTTTCGGAAAGGGAAATTCTCGACCCTAGGCGCCCCCAAGATTTGTTCGAGGCACCCCGCAAGCGCAGGTTGTTTCGCTTCAGGCGTTAAGTGTGGGTTTGATCGGCAGGGTTTTTCGCACATAAAATGCCGTTGCCATTAGCCGAGGAAAACACCTGGTCAAATAGGCTGGTGTCATTCATCGCACGGGCGACGATCATCAATCCCTCAACTCGCGCAATCAGGGACAGTGCTTCTGCATGCGGGTTGTACGGCGTGCCGGAGTTCTCTTTCATGCGCGCATAAACTTTTTCCAACCACGCGACATTGAGTTCAAAGAAGCGCCGGGTTTCGTTCACGACCTCCGGGGGGAGCGATTCAATCTCTGCCGCCAGCATTCCAAACAGACAGACACGGTTCTTCTTTTCCAGTGTGTCGCGGAACGCTGAAACATAATCGGTGATCATTTGTTCCGGTTCAATCGAAGGATCTGCCGGATCCGGTAACTCTTCCAGAAAGCGCTCGCGATAGTCCCGCGCAACGGCCGCTCCAAGTTCCTCCTTCGTTCGAAAGTGGTAATGCACCCCCGCGGTTCTGACACCAACGGCCTCCGCCAGATGACGAAAGCTAAAGGCATTGAAACCACGCTCGCAGATATAACTTTCGGCAAGCACCATGATCTTTTGTGCCGTTACGCCCACCGCCATTGCGACTCTCCCTATGTTCAGAAATTAATAAAACTGACTGATCGATCAGTAAGATATTGACATTCATTTTAGTGGACCACATTATCACCACTTACTTACTGGTCAGTCAATATATTCCGGACAGCGCATCAACCCCTATTGCGGAGATCAAACAGATGAGCCACATCATTAACGGCATCGATACCCAAGCCATGCAAAACCTTGCCTCGGAAATTGCCGCAGCGCCGGAGAAGGGGGCGGCCCTTTTTGGCGTTCGCACGACTTGGTGTGGAAAATGCCGGTCCGAGTCACGCCCAACCACAATGCGGCTGGGTGGTGTCTCCCACGACCGCAAAGGGATGGCGGTTGTTGATGAGCCGCAAACGCTTCTGGGGGACGACACCGGACTAAACCCTATGGAAATGCTCATGACGGCACTTAACGGCTGTATGACCGTCGGATATGTGGCTGGTGCAGCTGCACGCGGCATTACGCTCACCAAACTTGAGATCAAAACCGAAGGCGAGTTGGACCTGCGCGGATTTTTTGGCCTTGACCCTCTCGTTAAGCCCGGCTTCGACACATTGCGTTATTCCGTACACATTTCCGGTGACGGTACGCCCGAGCAGTTTGAGGAAATCCATCAATCGGTGATGCGCCTATCACCGAACCGCTTCAATGTTTCCATGCCGGTGCGCCTTGAACCCACATTGTGCATCGAGTGACGTTACACACAAGAACAGAGTGTTCCGACATGGCGCGCGGCGGAAGTTTTATTGAGCCAGAGCCGCACAATTGGCGATGCCGCGCGCAGCTTGGCATATTTTTGGCTCGCTCGTTCGACACAGCGTAAAATCTTTCTACCAGATCGGATGGATGAGGATGCCTTGACCCTGACAGTATCATCGGGCGGCCATCTGAACCCGGTAAGAGGGCGGGTTAAGCTTTGCCCGCTCTATGGGGAAATCTTCCTCGATGGCTTTGGTGATGATCCGGGCGCAGGCACGGGCATCGGACAAGGCATCATGATGTTGAAGCGCAATATTGAAATGCGAACATACGGCGGGAAGTGTTGTGGGATAGATGCCCCATGCCTGCCGGGCCAGTTGTACTGTGCATAACGTGCCAAGGGATGGGGGCGTGTGTCCGGCCTTCCCCATACAGGTTAAAAGCACTTTTCTGTCGAAGGCGGCATTATGTGCAGCCATAAAATCGGCCCCCGTAAAATGCCCGGTGATCGTGGGTAAAAGCTCTTTGAATGTGGGGGCGTCGCACACATGCTGCCATGTGAGGCCGTGGATATGTGTGAAGTGAAAGATCCGTCTTGGTGGGCGGATCAAATAGGCTTTTTCCTCGCAGATTTGACCATTTTCAATCTGCACGACACCAAGCGCACAGGCGCTGTCTGCTCCCGTATCGGCGGTTTCAAAATCAAGCACGACAATTTTCATAGTCTATCCCCGGATGCCCTTGGCGCATTGGTTTTTTGAGTGAGTTCATGATTGTGGGCTTTTCCAATCTTTGCATCCTAAGCGAAAAAGACATTTTTTCTCCGGAGAAAAAGACTGGCACGGCTTTGGCTTTGATGCTTGATGCGTGCCGGTGTTCTTGCAGTTCCATCGGGCTTTGCCTTCCTTTGGAACTGCATTATCAAAGAAGACAGGTTTTTATAAAGGGAGATCACGATGCGCTTGTTGTCTGTGTTGACGGTTTGTGTGGCCATGGCTGGGCCGGCCTATGGCTGGGGGCCGATCGGCCATCGGACCACCGGAGCCATTGCCGAAAACCATCTCAATGAAAAGGCGCAGGCGGCCATCCGCGATCTTTTGGGGCCGGAAACATTGGCGGAAGCCGCCACCTGGCCCGATGATATGCGCTCCAATCCCGATCCTTTCTGGCAAAAAACCGCCAGTTCATGGCATTATGTGACTGTCCCGCACGGTAAAAGCTACGAAGCCGTCGGGGCTCCGGACCGGGGGGATGCCATCACCGCTTTGGAGCAGTTTTCCCGCACCGTAACGGATGAAAGTGCGCCTTTGGCCGATCGGCAATTGGCCTTGCGGTTTATCGTGCACATCATTGGTGATCTGCATCAGCCTTTGCATGTGGGCAATGGCACGGATCGCGGCGGCAATGATGTGAAGCTGAAATGGTTTGGCAAAGACAGCAATCTGCATTCCGTGTGGGACAGTGGCCTTATCGATTTTGAAAAGCTGTCTTATTCCGAATTGTCGGCGTGGCTGGATTCCAAAATCACCCCCGAACAGGTGGCCCAATGGTCCAACACCGATCCCGACATATGGATGGCGGAAAGTGCGGCTTTGCGGGATCAGATCTACCCCGAATCGGGAGATTTGAGCTGGACCTATCGCTATGAAAATGTGCCCCATGTGAAAACACGGTTGTCTATGGGAGGGATTCGTATTGCCAGCTATCTGAACGCTCTGTTCCAATAAAAGAAGGCGCGTTCCCTTCTGCGGCAAAAAGTCCTTGCGGCGATCTTATTGTTAGGTCACCATACAGTCTCTTTTTGCAACAGGGGACAATAATGCGCAAAGGCAATGACCAGAAACCGATGACACTGGCTGCGGAAACCGTCGCGGAAGCGATGCTGGGGCTGATGAAGGCGCGGGGGATTGATTATCTGTTTGCCAATGCCGGCACGGATTTTCCCGCCATCATTGAAGCCTATGCCCGTGTATCGCAATCGGGTCTGGCATTGCCCACACCGATCATCGTGCCCCATGAAAATGCAGCGGTGTCTATGGCCCATGGCTATTATCTGGGCAGCGGACGGATGCAGGCAGCCATGGTGCATGTGACGGTGGGGCTGGCCAATAGCCTTTGTGCCTTGCTGAATGCCAAGCGCGAAAATGTGCCGATCTTTTTTGGCGCAGGCCGCACCCCTATCACCGAAAGCGGCGATGCCTCCAGCCGCGATGTGTCGATCCATTGGGGGCAGGAAATGTTCGATCAGGCGGGCATGCTGCGCGAAGCGGTGGTCTGGGACTATGAATTGCGCACCGGCTGCCAGATCGAAACGGTGGTGGATCGGGCGATGGCCCTGGCGCAAGGTGATCCGGGCGGGCCGATCTATCTGGGGATGCCGCGCGAAACACTGGGCACTCCTTTGAACGGCCTGCAAACCACCGAGAAAACCCGCATCGCTCCGGCACGGGAAACGGGTGTGGATCAGGCGGCGATTGAAGAAGCTGCAGCAATCCTTTCGGATGCGAAACGACCATTGATTGTCACCAGCCGTTCCGGACGGGAGCCGGCAGCGGTAAAGGCTTTGGCCGATTTTGCCGAAGCGGCGGCCATTCCGGTGATCGAATATCGCGCCAATTATCTTAATCTGCCGTCCGAGCATCCGATGCAGGCGGGTTTTGATTTCGGGCCTGATTTTTCCGATGTGGACGCCATTCTGGTGCTGGAGACGCCAGCCCCTTGGCTTCCGGCCCGCCATGATTGGCCGCAGCATGCTCCGGTGATCCAGATGGGTGCGGATCCCTTGGCGGCCGATATTCCCATTCGCGGTTTTCCTGCGGATATTACCATCAAATGCCGTCCTTCGCAGGCTTTGCCGGCGCTGCAAAAAGCCTTTGAACGGGCAACGGCCACACGGAAATCAGAGGTGGCGGCTCGCCGCTCGGCCCTTACAAAGGCCCATGAAGCCGCCCGTGCAAAACGCCGCACGGCACTTTTGGGGGGCGATCAAGCGCCCGCCACCATGTCTCCGGCTTGGGTCAGTGCCTGTTTGGATCGGGTGAAGGGGCCGGATGCCATCATCGTTAATGAAATCGGCTGTATCCGTCCGGTGATGCAGTTCTCCACGCCCGGCACTTTTTTCGGCCCCAGCAATGCGGGCGGTCTGGGCTGGGGGCTGCCTGCCTCGATGGGGGTAAAGCTGGCGCAGCCGGACCGTTTGGTGGTCTGTACCCTGGGGGATGGCAGCTATATGTTCGCTAATCCGGTGGCCTGTCATCAGGCGGCGGCGGCGCATAAGATTGCCACCCTGACCATCGTGTTCAACAATCGCCGCTGGAATGCGGTGAAAACCGCCACGGCTTCGGTTTATCCCACAGGCCATGCCATGCGGGCCAATCAGATGCCCATGACGGCGTTGGACCCGTCTCCTGCCTTTCACGATATTGTCCGCGCTTGCGGTGGCTATGGGGAAGAGGTCAGCGATCCTTTGGAGCTTCCCAAGGCTTTGGAGCGGGCTTTGGCTCAGGTGGCAGCGGGCACTCCGGCGTTACTGAATGTCCTGACCGAACATTGATCGCAGCGCCGCCCTTCGGATCTTGCCCGATGCGGTGCGGGGCAAGGCTTTGACAAAAACAAAACGGCGTGGCGCTTTATAAGGGGCGATGCGCTGCTTGATATGGGCGATCAGGGACTCGCCGAGGCTGGTTTGTTCTTCGGCATCAAGAGGGCGCTGCACCTCGATGACGGCGGCAATGATCTGGCCGCGGTCGGGATCGGGCAGGCCGATGACGGCGCAATCTGTCACCTGTGGGTGGGTGGCGAGAACCTGCTCTACCTCGATGGCGGAAAGGGTATAGCCCGATGATAGAATCAGATCGTCATAGCGGCCCTTGAACCAGACATCCCCCGCCGCATTCATGCGGCACAGATCACCGCTGAGCGTCCAGCCGTCCTGCACAGCCTGCGCCTGATTTTCCGGATCGAGATAACAGGCCCCTGTCGGGCCGCGTACCAAAAGCCGTCCGGTTTCGCCCGGTGCCAGTTGGGCGCCCGTGTCGTCAATGATTTTAAGCATATATCCCGGCACTGCCCGCCCGATGCTGCCCGGTGCATAAGTGCCTTCTCCGGTGGTGATATAAGGCCCCAGCATTTCGGTGGACCCCAAAACATCAATGATGGCAAGCCCGGTGCGGGCCATCCATTCTTGTGCCAGATCCGGCGATAAAGGTTCCCCTGCGGAAAAGCAGCGGCGCAAGCGGCCCAAAGGAATGTCCCGGCCCAAAGCCAGCATCCGGCGGTAGGCGGTGGGAACGGTTACCAATATGCTTGGGTCAAGCTGCGCCATGTGATCCAAAAGCGCAGCGGGATGGTTTTCTTCCTGAAGGGCGATACTGGCCCCTGCGGCCAATGGGCAGGCAAATAACAGTCCAAGGCCATAAGCAAAGGCGAGAGATGGGCTGCCAATCACCAGATCGTCGGGCTGTGCGCGATAAATATGCGCCCCGAAGCTGCCGGTAACCGCGCACAGGGCTTTGTGGGAATGGACGACCGCTTTTGCCCGTCCGGTGGTGCCGCTGGTAAACAGGATCAACGCCGGATCATCGGCCGAACACAGAACCGTCTGGTCCTGTGGTTCGCATCGGGAAAGCCTGTGCAAAAGGCTGTCATCGGCTTGGCACAGGACAGGGCTGTGGCCGGTAAGGGTGGCGGCACGCGCAAGGGCATCTGCTCTGTCCGGCGTACAAAATGCGACATTGGGGCGCGCGGTTTTCAAGATATGGGACAATTCTTCATGGCCAAGTGCCGGCGCACTGGGAAGGGCCACACCGCCGGCAAGCATCGTTCCCAGCAAGGCCACCATGAAGAGTGGGCTGTTGGGGGCGCGGATCAAAACGCGATGGCCCGGCACAAGCCCATAATCGGTTGTTAGAAGCCGGGCAAAGCGCATGGCCTGATCGGCAAGTTCGGTCGCCGTCCACCGAATCGGGCCGCCGAAATAGATAGCCTGCGCGCCCGCCTTTTCCATCGCACGCTCAACTAAAAATTGAGCAGCGTTCAATCGGGCTGGAAAGCACAGTTCTGGCAGGGTATAGAGCAGATCAGGCTGCAATGATGGCGCAGGCAGGCGGTCGAGCAAGAACGGGTCCTGAAATGCGGACGGGGGCACGGTCATGGGCTTCTCTGTCTTGTTGCCTTACAATTACGATATGGGCTTGGCGGCGATGTCACAAGTCCAAAGCACGGTGGAGCGGAAAGGCTTGCCAAAGGGGAGATAGGGGTGATGACAGTTTCGGCCAATCCACAGGCGAAGGAGGCCAATTTACAGGCCAGGAAACGTCGCACAAAAACGCAAAAGGTTGATTTTTCCAGCCTGGATGACCTGTTTGGTTTTCGGCTGCGGTTGGCGCAAGTGCGGTTGTTCCAGCATTTCCGCGAGTCTTTGGCGAGCTTTGAGGTGACGCCGGGGCAAGCGGGCTTGCTGATCCTGATCCGCGACAATCCCGGCATTAGCCAATCGGGCCTTGCCCGCGCCGTCGAGGTGGAGCGGGCCACATTGGGCCAAACCATCGAGGGGCTTTTAAAGCGCCAGATTGTAACGCGCCATCGCCGGGAAGGAGATCGGCGCGCCTATTCTTTGGAATTGTCGGAGTCAGGCAAAGCCTTTGTGGATCGCCTGATCCCCGCCATTCGCGCCCATGAGGCCGATGTGTCCCGGCGTTTGACGGCCAGCGAATTCGAGCGTTTGCGGAGCCTGTTGGAAAAATTCCTCGGCTAAGGCACGCCAAATCCCACGGCTGTGCGGGCTGGTTCACAGGGGGTGAATGAACAGCTCAGGCCGGTTCATTGATCCGGATTTTTGCCTTGAGCGCGGTGCGGCAGGCCGCATGCAAGAAGCAGGTTTGCTCGCCCATATCCACAAGATTCTGGATGGCATCATCGGGTTCACTGGAATCGATATGCACATGGGTGCGCACGGTTTCCGCGCTGGCTGGTGTCATGGAGCCAGAGGATGCGCCGGGCAGGCTGAAAGCGGTATCCTGCACCAGACTATAATGATCCAGATTCTGCTTCATGATATGGGCGAAGCGCCCGATTTGCGTCATATAGCAAAAGGCCAGACCTGCGGACAGATATGCAAGGCCCGAAGGGGCGCGCCCTGTGCCACCCAAGCCGGGGGCGCTGTCCCCCAAAAAGCGGAACACGCTGCCAATGGGCTTGAACAATTGCACTTTGTTTTCCAACAGACCGTCTGCGCGGCGATGGGCTATTCCGCGAATATGTAATTGCCGTTTTTGTTCGGATTGAAGGCTGGAACCTGCCCCGCCCTCCACGCCGAACACGGATTGGGCGCTATCCAGCTTGGTGATGATGTCTTCTGCGGCTGTCACCGTCATATCGCGCTGGATGTGGTCGAAACTGTCGCCGGGGCGTGCAAGGCTGTCCCCATCCACCGCTTTCACGCGGTTCAGGGGCAGTGCTTTCCCATTATGCTTCAGGGTAAATTCCGATGTGAAGACATCGCGCATCAGGGCAAAAGCGGGAGACCCTGCGATGGCGGCCACCACCAGATCCATCAGGGCTGGACGGTCCTGATCCGTTTTTGCGGAGATGTCGACGACGGGCGATAAGGCGCCACCGGTCATGGTGCCTTTCAGGGCCGATCCTTCCATAGAATAAAGCGTATCAAGGGTAAGAGTGAACTCGCCAAGCTGCACGCCGCGGGCTGCAGCCAATGCCTCGATTTCGCAATAAAGCGAGAATGCCAGCCCTGTGTTGAAATGGGCCAGCGGAAAGGGAGCCAGATCCGTACCATTGAGATAAGGCCCTTCATCGCAGGCAAGGCTCCATACCGTCTTTGACAGACTGTCCCAGACCAAAGCCTGTTTTTGCATCCCGTCCATGGCGCGGGACAGACACCGGACCGCGATTTGGCCTTTGCCTGGCGTGATCCCGGAAAAACGGTCGTCAATGCCTATTGCCGGGAAGGCAAGGGGAAGATTGGAGGCTTCGATTGATGTCATGACGGCTCTCTTTCAAAGGGGTCTTTTGGTGCCTGTCCTTGGAAATATAGCGAAAACAAGAAGGCAATTTTTGTTATTATACCTTACAATTAAGAAAGGCCAAGAAAATTCCTGATCACAGGAAAAAACACAAAGACGCGTGGCCATGACCATGGGGTGAGGTGCACGGATAAGACATTGATATCTTAATGCTGTCACGCTGGCATCGGGGAGAAAGTGGATGGAGTCAAATATTTGTGAACTGGAGGGAGGCGCGGGCGCAAAGATTTTCAATAAATCTATGATTATAAAAGATTATTTTTAGTTTCTGCGAAAGAGGCTCGAATTAAATTTGTTTGGAAGCCATACAATTACTTGACGATTGTCAGGGTAGGTGACAATCTAATCGCAGGTTTTGTCCCGTGCCGCACCGGATGGTCTTGAGCCTTCTGTTGGCGGGCGGTTATCGGGGCGAAAGAAGAATGGGGCGTTGGATGACCTATCGGGTTTCAATTAAAGGTGATGATACTGCTTTGTCGGTGGAGATGGGGCGCACCATTCTTGATGCCGCCTTGGCTCAGGGCGGTCCTTTTCCTCATAGCTGTCGTGCGGGGAATTGCGGCACCTGCAAATGCCGCTTGCTTTCGGGCGAAGTGGAAATGTCGCCCTATTCCGAATTTGCGCTGACCGATGCGGAAAAAGACCGCGGCTTTATTCTGGCGTGCCGTGCCGTACCGTGGAGCGATTGCGCCATTGAATTGGCGCAAGAAGATGATCAGGTGGTGCATCCTTCGCGGGATATGGCCTGCCATGTGGTGTCCATCAAACCGTTAACCCATGATATTCTGGCTTTGGAGCTGGCAATTCCGCCCGGCGCACCTTTCCGTTTTACGGCTGGCCAGTTTGCTGACGTGGCCTTGCCCGGCCTGCCAGCTAGAAGCTGGTCCATGGCCAATCAACCCGATGCGGAGCATCTGGTTTTTTATGTGCGTGTGATACCGGGTGGACGGGCCAGCGCCTATCTGGCCAATCATTTGAAACCGGGCGATCCTGTGCGGGTGAAGGGGCCGGGTGGAACGGCTTATCTGCGGGAAGGGCGAAAAGGGCCGATTTTGGCTATCGCTGGCGGGTCTGGCCTGTCGCCGGTTCAATCCATCGTTGATCGCGCCGCCGCATTGGGCTGGGCTGATCCGGTGCATGTCTATTTCGGGGTGCGTGATGCGCGGGATTTGTATCTCAGCGATCATTTCGAAGCGCTTTGCGCCCGGAACGACCAGTTCCATTATACGCCGGTTCTTTCCGAACCATCGGGAGACACGCCCTATCGCACCGGTATGGTGACCGATGCTGTGGCGCAGGATTTTCCGTCTTTGGAAGGCTTTGTCGCCTATCTGGCGGGGCCACCGCCCATGGTGGAGGCGGCTGAACGCCTGTTGCCATCCTTGGGGATCGCCCCTTCCGATATTCATGCAGACGCTTTTTACACCAGCGCTGACCAACAACAGGAGCCAAAGCCATGACCGACCTGCTTTTAGCGGGCAAAGTCGCCATCATCACCGGGGCCGGGCGCGGCATAGGGCGTGCGGTGGCCGAACGTTTTGCATCGCTTGGGGCGAAATTGGTGCTTGCCGATAATGGGGCCTCTATTGATGGAAAGGCCCGTGAACCGGGGGTGGCTCAGGCGCTTGCGGAAAAGATCGGCCCGGCGGCCGTGGCCTTTGAGCAGGATATGGCAAGCCCTGATGCGGCAGCCGGCGCTGTGGCGCTGGCGAAAGAGCAGTTCGGCGGTGTCGATATTTTGGTGAACAACGCCGCGATCCTGCGTGATGCCATGGTGTGGAAAGGTGATCCGGCAGATTTCGATGCCGTGATCCGCAATAATTTATCGGCGGCATGGTATCTGGCCAATGCAGCCACCCCTTTGATGCGGGCGCAAGCCAAGGAAGGGCGCACGGGCGGGCGCATTTTGTCGATGGTTTCGTCGGCAGGATTTTACGGAAATTACGGCGTATCGTCTTATGCCGGGGCGAAGGCCGGGCTTTTGGGCCTTAGCCGCGTTTGGGCGCTGGAACTGGCGCGGGCGGGCATCACCGCCAATGCCATCATGCCCTTTGCTGCCACCCGCGTTACCGAAAGTCTGCCGCCCGTAACTGATTTGCTGAAAGACTATAAAGCCCGAGCGTTGAAATTGCCGGCAAAACCGGTGGCGGTGGCCGCCGCCTGGCTGGCATCCGATTTGGGGCGGAATGTTACCGGTCAATTGATCGGTGTAAGGGGGCGCGATGTGTTTTTGATGAGCCAGCCGCGCCCCATAGCCCATGCCATTGCCAAGGGCACGGGTTGGATGAACCGTCTTTGGCTCACGCCACGCAAAGTCTGTTCAACGACCATTATGTGGATCTGCAATCCGACCTAGAGGCTTTCAATATCGATCCCCTTGCATAAGGAGGGTGCCATGAGCACAACCGAAATGACCGCAGTTAAAACCATTGAAGATTTTGACGCCCAACCCGAAGAATATAAGACCGCTATTAAAAAACTGGTGCGCAGCCATGCCATCAACGAGCTTTATGGCGCACAGGTATTTGATGAACCGGCCATCAGCCTTGCCCCCACACCCTATGCCAAATGGCTGACTTGCCGCGTGGCCATGGAAGAATATGGCCATCATGTGCGGTTCAAGGAATTGGGGCTGCGCCTTGGCATTGCCGAGAAAGACCTGCTTCCCGGCGGGGACAAAAAGCCCTTGTCGATCTTTGAGTATCCGCTGAAATCCTGGGCAGAATTCTGTGTCATCAAGCTGCTTGCGGATCTGGCAGAGATTTTACAGGTGGAAGATTTGTTGCATTGCACCTTCCATCCTTTGCGCAATCTAGCCCGTGCCACCATGCCGGAGGAAAAATTCCATGCGGATTTTGGTAAGGAATTCACATCGGAAATGATCCGCACGCCGGAAGGAAAAGCCGCTATCCAGCAGGCAATTAACGACTATTTCCCTATTCTTCCGGGCTTTTTCGGACGGTCAAAATCGAAAAACAACGAAATGTTCCGCAAATGGGGCATCAAGCTGCGCACCAATGAAGATATGCGTGCAGATTATCTTTCACGCGCCCAAGAGCTTGTGGATGAATTGGGGCTGACCTTACCGGATGTCCCGGATGCGGCCTAAGCGGCTTTAAGGCGCAAAATGTCGTTTGAATAGGGTCTGGGGAGCGTAGGTGATGACGATATCGGATGCGGGCAATGATCTGGAAGCGGCGCGGTCGGCATTTTATCACCGGTTGAAAGACCGCAATATGTCGGCCTTGTGGACGGTGCTGCACGATCTGGTGCCGCGGGCTCCGCGCCGGGACCAGATGGCGGCTTCATGGGCCTATGCCGATATCCGCCGCACATTGATGGAGGCGGGAGAGCTGATCACCGCCAAGGAAGCCGAGCGTCGTGCCCTGATTCTGGAAAACCCCGCATGGCCGGGTGAATCGCGCATCACGCCGACCCTTTATGCGGCCATCCAGCTTGTGCTGCCCGGCGATGTGGCGCCGGCCCACAGGCATACCCAATCGGCCTTGCGCTTTGTTTTGGAAGGCTCCGGTGCGTTCACGGCGGTCAATGGCGAACGCACCTTCATGGAGCGTGGGGATTTCGTCATTACCCCCAATTGGGCGTGGCACGATCATGGGAATGATAGTGACGTTCCCATGATTTGGCTGGATGGCCTTGATATTCCCTTGGTGTCGTTCATGAATGTGGGCTTCTCCGAGCCCGGAGAAGCGGATCGCCAAGCGGTGACAAAGCCCGCACAAGATGCTCCGGCGCGTTTTGGTAGCGGGCTTTTGCCGGTGGATTATGAGGCAAGCGCCTATTCCACCTCGCCCATTTTCAACTATCCCTATGCCCGTAGCCGGGCCGCTTTGGAGCAATTGCGCGTGGCGGATGTCTATGACGCCTGCCATGGCATCAAGCAAAAATATGTGCATCCCGCCACCGGCGATTTTGCCATGCCCACCATCGCTACATTTTTGCAGCTTCTGCCGAGAGACTTTGACACCCATCCTTATCGCAGCACAGACAGTACGGTGTTCGTGGTGGTGGAAGGACGGGGTCATTCGATGATCGGTGACCAGCGTTTTGATTGGGCCCCAATGATCTGTTTGTGCTGCCCACCTGGACAAAGGTAACCCATCATCCGGCTGAAGATGCGGTGCTGTTCAGCTATTCTGATCGGGGTATCCAGCAAAAACTGGGGCTGTGGCGTGAAGACCGCTTTGAAGAGTTGCAAACATGACGGACCATTCCTATAGCAATGCGCCCCAAGATGCGGCTGCGGCCATCGCGCGGTTGATCGAGGATATAGACAGCGCTTCATGGTTCGCGGCTGTGGGGGAACCCGCCACCGATGACGAGCAGAAAGAAGCCCGCAGCTATGTGGACGGGCTGGGATTCAGCACCGCCCGGATACAATGGCAAAGCGATTGGGCGGCGGCACGGGAGGCGATCCAGCGCGCCGATTGGGCGCAAGACTGGTGGCAAAAAGAGCATCAGTTGCAAATGGATCTTTATCGGCAAGCCGCCGATCATTTGGGAGAAACGGTGCTGTTGCATCTGTTGTCCGAGGTGACCGATGCGGCCACCCGGTTGCTGCATGGTCCGGCGGCGGTGGCGGCGGCGCGAGGTGGTGTTGCAGATCAGGGCTTGATCCGGGCGGCGGCAGGATCGGCATCGCAAAGCTGCTATCAGATGGCCTTGTGCCGATTGCAAAAGCCCTTGGCGATGGGGTCTTCCCCGCCGCCAACAGACCAGCCATTTCTGTGCAAATTCCGGCTGTTTGAAGCGGGCCGCTGGCCGCTTTCCATGGCCGTGAACACGCTCTTTGTTTTTTGATTTGTCCCTTCGTAAATTCGGTAAAGGTACGCCATGTCTTATGTTTTTCCCCCGGCCCCTACGCCAGTGTTGAAGTTTTAGGCACTCTGGAGCGCTTCCCCGTACACCGCATTTATTGCGTTGGCCGCAATTATGCCGCCCATGCCCGCGAAATGGGTATGGACCCAAACCGCGATTTGCCTTTCTTTTTCACCAAACCGGCGGATGCGGTGGTGCCTAATGGCGCATCGGTGCCTTATCCGCCGAAAACGGCCAATTTCCATCATGAAATCGAATTGGTGGTGGCGATTGGCAAGGCTGGCGAGAATATCCCGGTCGAACAGGCATTGGATCATATTTTCGGCTATGCCGTGGGCAATGATCTGACCCGTCGTGATCTTCAGCTTGAAGCCCGTGAAAAAGGACGCCCATGGGATACGGGCAAAGCCTTTGATAAATCCGCGCCTATGTCCGCCATTCGTCGGGTATCGGATATTGGGCACCCCGAGACAGGGCGGATCTGGATTTCGGTGAATGATACCATCAAGCAAGATGCCGATATTTCCCATTTGATCTGGAATGTGGCGGAAACGGTGTCGATCCTTTCGGGCCTGTTCAAATTACAGCCCGGCGATCTGATTTTCACAGGGACGCCCGCAGGGGTTGGCCCCGTGCAATCGGGGGATGTGATGACCGGTGGAATCGATGGCGTGGGTGAATTGTCCACCCGTATTTTATAAGGGGGCGGCATGTCCGCACAGTCCAATCCTTCCGACCTGACGCCGTTTTTCGCGCCCCGATCCGTTGCGGTGGTGGGGGCCAGCGCCCGCCCCACAAGCTCCGGCGGGGCGGTGCTGCATATGATGCAGAAAGCGGGATATAAGGGAAAGCTGGTCCCGGTGAACCCCAAGGGCGGCACGTTATTGGGTATCGAGGCTTTGCCGTCTTTACGGGCACTGGATGCGCCAGTGGATCTGGTGGTGATCGCCATTCGTCCCGATTTCATTGTGGATGCCGTGCGTGAAGCCGCGGACACAGGCCACCGACATATCCTGATCTTGCCCGGCGGCTTTCAGGAAGCCGGTGAAGACGGGCAAGCGCGGCAGGCAATCCTTGATGATCTGGCGCGGGAAAAGGGCCTGATCATTGCCGGGCCGAATTGTGGCGGCATTATTCATCTGGGTAAGGAAAGCCGTTTGGCGGCCACATTCTTTCGGGATCTGCCGCCCGGTGGCCCCCTTGCCTTTGTGTCGCAATCGGGGGCTTTGGCGGAAGAGGTCATCGCCCATGCGCAAATACAGAACATCCCCATTGGCACGGTGGTTTCCGTGGGAAATTCCATGCATCTGGGGGTGGAAGACCATCTGGTTCATCTGGGGAAAGATCCAGATATCTCGGCTATCTTGCTGTATTTGGAATCGGCGCGGGATATGGAAGCCTTGGCCGAAACGGCGCAAAAGCTCTCCAAAACCAAGCCATTATTGCGCTGATTCCGGGACGGACGGAAAATGGGCTGGCGGCGGCCCGTGCGCATACCGGTGCCAGCGCCGACAGCGATGCGGCCATCGAGGATTTGTGCTGCAAGGCTGGCATCGTGCGGGCGCGATCCTTGCGCGATTTGCACCTGGCAGCCAAAGGGCTGGGCTTTTTCCCCAAGGGCTTTGGCAAGCGCGCCCTGATCCTGTCCAATTCCGGTGGGCCGGGGGTTCTGGCGGCAGACGAAGCCACCCTTGGCGGATTGGATCTGGTGGATTTGCCTGCTGCTTTGGCAGCCCGCCTCAAGGCCGATTTGCCGCCGGAAGCCTCGGTGCGCAATCCTTTGGATTTATTGGCCGATGCCCGTGAAGATCGCTTTGGCCTTAGCCTTGAAGCGGCTTTGGATCATGCCGATGCTTTTGATGTGATCTTGATGATTCATGTGGTGCCGTTCATGGTTGATGCGACGCCGGTGATCGAGCGATTATCGGCCCTTGCCAAAACAGCCAAACGGCCATTGCTGCATTCCATGATGGGCACATTGGAGCATGGCCGGGCGTGGTTTGATGCAATGGAAGCTGCACAGGTGCCGATGTTTTCCAATATCGAGGATATGGCGCGCACTGCCAGCTTGTTGGCCCGTTGCTACCAGATTGCACAGAAGGACTAAGCCATGAAGCTTTATACCTATTTCCGCAGTTCATCGTCTTATCGGGTGCGCATTGCCCTTAATCTCAAGGGGGTGGACTGGGAACCGGCCTTTGTGCATTTGCCAAAGGGAGAGCAAAGGGACGCCGCTTATCTGGCAGCCAATCCGCAAGGGTTGGTTCCGGCGCTTGAGGAGGATGATGGCTTGGTGCTGACCCAGTCCTTGGCAATCATCGAGTATCTGGATGAAACCCGGTCCGGCCCATCCTTCCTGCCCAAAGATGCCGCCGGAAGGGCTTTGGTGCGGGCCATGGCGCAGGTGATTGCCTGCGAAATTCATCCGATCAACAATCTGCGTATCTTGAAATATCTTAAAAACCCGCTGGGCCATGATCAGGCGGTGGTGGATGATTGGTATCGCCATTGGGTGCAGGAAGGGTTCGATGCGCTGGAGCCGCTGGTGGCCCGCCATTCCAATGGCCGCTATTGCTTTGGCGATCAGCCCACATTGGCGGATATTTGCCTTGTGCCGCAGATGTGGAACGCCCGGCGTTTCAATACCGATCTGTCCGCTTATCCCACCTTGATTAAAGTGGATGCCCATTTGCAAACATTGGACGCCTTTGCACGGGCCGCTCCCGAACAACAGCCGGATGCATTTTAAAGTATCTGGCAGGGTAATTTTGTTGCATGTGCAATTCTTACCCATGCATTTGGTGTGTTGATGATGCAATGGCGGGTGTTTAGCGGTCGGTATTGTTCATATCGCCTCCTTCTTCCTGATTAAGCCATTCAAGTTGGCCGCGCAGCTTTTCCAGAATGATTTGCAGGCTTTCGCGCTCTTTTTCCGTAAGCGCGGATTCGACAATGCGCTTGCGCATGATGGAGAGGGGGGCAATCCGGTCATGCAGCTCGACGCCTTTTTCCGTAAGATAAATCAATTGCCTGCGTGCATCGGTGGGGTGCGGGCAGCGACCGACCATGCCATCGGTTTCCAGACGTTTTATGGCGCGGGAAACGGTGGCTTTATCGAAAGCGGCGCGGCCCACAAGATCGGCAGCGCTTGAGGGGCCATAATGGCCAAGAATAGCAAGAACCCGCCATTCCCGGATACCAAGATTGAATTTTGTTTGAAACAGGCGGCTGACCCCCAAAGACAGCAGGGCCGAGACATGCACAAGCTGATAGGGAAGATGGTGCGGGAGGTCCGTTTTTTCGCGAGGTTTCGGGACCTCCGGTAAGGGATCGAGCAGTGATTTCTTTATCTTCATCGAGATCTCATTTCTGCTGCGGTTGCCATGAGCCGTCTTCAGATCTGCTTTTCTCCATCCTTACTTATCCAATTTATGTGTTTCATCTGCAACTGGAAAAAAATAAACAACCTTTGTGTTGCAAGGAAAATAAAAGAATATTATAAAGGAGATTTATTTTAATTATTTGATTTGAAAGGAATTTTTCTAGAAAATTTGTCTATAAGGACAAATTACAAGAAAGATTGACAAATTGATCGCAGGCATTATCGTTGAACTTGCAACGAAAATATCATGCCGAAAAGGCGTATGCTGGCAGCAAAAAGTCGGCAAAGGGGAGAAAAGAGAATGCGTGTTCCGTCTGCTTCCAGATTATTGTCCGCTGTGGCGCCCATTGCAATTATGATCAGCGCGTCCGGATCATCTGCTTTGGCGCAGGAAAGCGATGAGGCGCAAAGCGCCACGGTTTTCGAACTGGAAGAAATTCTGGTCACCGCCACACGGCGCGAGCAATCTTTGCAGGATATCAGTACGTCCGTATCAACGATGGGGATGGAGGAACTGCAAAAGCAGCAGATCAGCACCATTGAAGACATCCAGTTCATGATGCCCAGCATCACCATGGGTCAGGATATGCGCGCAGCGAAATTATTCATTCGCGGTGTGGGGGTGAATACATCCACATCCGGTGTGCAAGGATCGGTTGCGGTGCATGTGGACGGGGTGGTGGTCGGCCGCCCTGAAGCGCAGACCTTCTCGATGTTCGATTTGCAACGGGTGGAAGTGGTGCGCGGCCCGCAAGGCTCGCTTTATGGGCGGAATGCGGTTGGCGGTTCGATCAATTTCATCACCGCAAAGCCCACGGAAGAGGTGGATGGCTATGTGCGGGCCACCATCGGTAAATTTGGTCAATTGACCACCGAAGGCGCCCTTGGCGGGGCCATTACCGACAATATCCTGGGGCGTGTTGCTATAAGACCGAAAACCGCAACGGCTTTGGTGAAAATCCGGTTACCGGCAATGATGTGGATGATCTCAACCGCAAAATGGCGCGGATGCATCTGGATTTCCTGATTTCTGAAAATGTGGATGCCCGCCTGACCGCCGATTGGTTCCGCCAGGATGATGCTTCGGGATCTTTGAAATTCATTCGGGAAACCTTCCCCGATATCCCCGCTCTGCGTTCGCCTGTGCGTGGTGGTTTTGCCACAAAGCCCCGCGATCTTGCCGGGCGCTTCGACCCGGCCACGGAAATGGAAGGCTGGTCGGTTTCCACAGAGCTGAACTGGTTCGTTAATGACATGATCAGCCTCAAGAGCCTGACCAGTTTCCGCAATTTCGAAGGGTCGTTCACGCAGGATCTCGGGATTTCCGCCATTGTTGCCGATCTGAGCACCACCGGCACCGGGAACACCTTTCAACGGCGTGATCTTTCTTCCGATCAATGGACGACGGAATTGCAGGCCACTGTTTCCACCTCTTGGCTGGACGGGGTTGTCGGCTTTTTCTATTTCAACGAACAGCAAAGCCCCACCAATACCGTTGGGCTGGAGCCGAATTTTGGCAGCCCGGGCAATCTGGATGCCTTCACCAACCGGCTGACATTCTTAGGCCCTCCTCCTCCTCCGGGGGGTGGCGTGCTCCCCAATCTGACACCGCTGGAGGCCCATGCCACCTGCAATACCTTGAAGCTCGTCGAAGACCTGCAAGAGATACCTGAACCCAAGCGCGTCTGTATCGATTCCCAACTGAATTCCGATGCGTGGGCTATTTTCGGTCAGGCAACGGTGCAATTGGGCGAATTTGTCGACGCGCTGGAGACGGTTCGGCTGAAGCTGGGCGGGCGCTATACCAGAGAAACGGTGGATTCCACCAATGCCGCTAATATCATTTTGGGGCTTGGGGCCGGTCCGGTCATGCGCTTCACTGCTGAGCAGACCTTTATCAAGCGGACCTTCGAGGAGTTTACGCCGGAAGTGGGTTTGGAATGGCAAGCCATGCCCAATATGATGCTTTATTATACCTATTCCGAAGGCTTTAAGGCAGGATCGCCGGAAAACAATGCGGGCAGCCGCACGATTTTAGAGCCGGAAACCATCAAGAACCATGAATTCGGCCTGAAATCCAGCTGGCTGGATGGCCGTATCCAGGCCAATATGTCGGGCTTCTTTTATGACCTGACCAATCTGCAAGTGAATCGCACCTTCCCCGATCCGTCTGTGGGTTTCCGTATCGTGTTTGAAAATGCCGCGGAAATGTCGGCGCATGGGGTAGAGCTGGATCTGTCGGCCCATATCACGCCGCGCTTCCGGGTCAATGGTGCTGTGGCCTATCTGGATTCCACCTTTAGCGATTTCGTGTCGGCCAATCCCATTGATCCACGCAACAATCCCAATTACGAGAACTTCAACCCCACGGAGCTGGATCTGGCTGGAAACCGCACCCGTAATTCACCGAAATGGGCGGGGAATTTCAGTGCGCAATATGATCTGTTCGTCGGCACCTTGCCTTATGACGGCACGATGACGCTGGTGGGGTCTGTTTCCTATCGCGGCGAAACCTTCTTCACGGAATTCAACGACGATATTCAAAGTGAAGACAAGTTCGCCACGCTGGATGCCTCCATTCGTTATGAATCCGGAGATGGCAAAATCAGCGCTGAATTCTGGGGCAAAAACCTGACCGATCAACTGCGCAAATCGGCCACCTTCGATCTGGCCACAGCGGAAGTGATCGGTGCCAATTACCATCCACCCAGAACCTTTGGGTTCAGCATTGGCTATCATTTTTGATCGAGCCTGAAAGGGGCGGTGACCAAGAGCAGGCGCCGCCTCCGTTTTGTTCCACAGGTTATAAGGTGATGTGATGAGTGTTTCGCTTATACTGGCAGCTCTTGCCGTTCTTTTTTGTGCGGTAGCGGTCTTGCCCGGCACCTTGGGAATCTTGATGCTGACCAACAAGATTGCCGTTTCGGAATCCGGTGCACGCTATATCTACGGCAAATCCTTCTGGGTCTTTCTGGCCTCCCTTGCTTTGGCCATCGGGGCCGGTGTCACCGCCTTACAGGATGGGGCATTCACGAGCTATGGCTTCATGGCCGCGATGGCTCTTTATGTCGGGATCTTGGTGTTTGGCTTTTTCATGCACACCAAGCTGATGTTTCGCCCGGTGCGCAAACCCATTTTTATTTCCACACAAGAGGCGCTCAAGCGCTTTGGTGGCGATGAAGAAGTGGTGGGCGTGATCGATGGCGCCGGTAAACCCTGGGCCTTCGTTGCCCGGTTGGCGCGGCGGCCACATATTGTGTATCAGCCCGAAGGCAACCATCCCTTCATTATGACCCACTGTATTCTGGCGCATAGCTCTATGGCTTATGCCCTGCGTGACAGGTTCAAGCAGCCGGACATCACTATCACAGCGGCACTGGCCAACAATATGGTGTTCTATGATAAATCCAACCAATGTTCGGTGATCCAGATCCAGAACCGGTCGCTGGATGGCAGCCTGCCGCTGGATACCCTTCCCACCCTTGCCATGCGGCTGGAAACATGGGCACAGCTTTATCCCGATAGCCGCGTGTGGATGCGCAATATTGAATGGCGGGATATTTTTTACCTGAAACTGCTGGCCCGCGCGGATGTGATCGATCCCAAAAGCCCGGTGATGGTCTATCCCTTACAAAATGAAAAAGACGACCGCTTGTCCTTGAAAGAAATGGTTCTGGGCATTCAGGTAGGCAAAAGCAGCAAAGCCTATCCGTTGGATATTTGCAAAGCCGAACGCCTGATCCATGATGAATTGGGCGGTGTATCCCTGTTGGTCTTATCGGATGCTGTGGCTGATTATGTTCAGGCCTATGACCGGACCGTTGATGGCCAGACTCTGGATTTTCGTCTGGAGGGGGACGACGGGCATTTGCAAGACAGCCAGACAAAATCCCGGTGGACGCGCACCGGCATGTGTGTCGATGGGGATCTGAAAGGCAAACGCTTGACGCCTATTCCGCATTATAACAAGATTTTCTGGTATGTTTGGTCTGATTTTCACCCCGGCACGGCGATCCATAAAAAACCTGCCCCCCAGAAACACGTGGCCTGAATATAGGGTGGACATGCGCGTGACAGCTCATATGGTAGCGCTTGGTTTTCGCGCATGTCTGGTTTGCTGGTTCTTGCTGGCCAGTCCAGCAAGGGGCGCCCAGGCGCAAGAGCCCCATCTTTTGCGCTTGGGCATTTTTGTTCCCGACCGGGTTGTGCATGTGCGCGATGTGGTCAAGCCCTGGGTGGCGCGGGTCAATGAACGCTTGGCCGAATATGGCTATGAAATCAAACTCATGGCCGGCGGGTCTTTGGGCCGCGACGGGGAAATGCAATTACGGTTGCTGACCGCCGGGGTGAGCGACATCACATGGTTCCCGACGGGCTATGTGGCGGGGCGGTTGCCCGCTGTTCCTTTGCTGGAAATTCCTTATTTATCCGATGATCCAGAGGATCTGACACAGGCTTTCTGGCGGCTTTATACGCGCGGATTGCTGGATGGCCTTTCGGATGTGCATCCTTTGGCTTTGTCGGTTTCGCCCGCCAATTTTCTGCATCTGGCCTTTGATCTCGATACGCTGGATGGGCTTTCCAACCGTAAGATCCGGGTGGCCAATGCTGCACAGGCCCGTATTGTCGGGGCGGTGGGCGGCACCGCTGTGGGCGGGATTACCGCGACCCAGGTGGCGGAAAGCCTGAGCCGCAACATGATCGACGGCACCTTGTTCAGCTGGCATGGCACCCGCGCCACCGGTATCGAGCGCACCACCCGCACCCATGTGCGCCAGCCCTTGGCATTCAGCCTTCGGCTTTGGTGATGAACAAGCAGCGCTATGAAAGTCTGCCAAAAGAGGTGCAGGACATCATCAATGCGGAAAGTGGCGAGGCGCTGTCTTTGGCCTTTACCCGCGCCATGATGAAAGAAGCCGATCAAGCGGTTGCCCGGATGGAGGCAAGCCCCGACCATCATTTTTATGAGCCAAGCGCGCAAGAGGCGCAGCGCTTTTACGATGCCTTTGCGCGGATGGCGGTGGATTGGGGCGGGGAGGATGCCAAGCGTCTGGCCTTGATCGAGGATTTGCGGGCCATCTTGCGGATATCGCCCGTGAAAAGGAGGCCTCATAATGTTGATGAGGTTGGAAAAACGGGTTTATCACATGGCCAAGGGCTTGGCGGTGGTGGGGCTTGTCCTGCTGCTGGTCCAAGGGGTTTCCATCACCATTGATGCTTTGGCGCGTTGGGTGTTGAGCACACCGGTGCATGGGCTTGAAGATGCAAACGGCTTGTTGATCGCTGTGACATTAAGCTGCTTCTTGCCGCTTTTGATGGCCCGGCGGGGCAATATCACCATCGGTTTTATAGGTCGTGCCATGGGCCAGAAGGCGCATTTATGGCTTGATGCTTTCGGACAAACCCTGACCACGGCCTTTTTCGCGGTGCTGGTGTGGCACTATGGGCTTTATGCGCTGGATCTGGGAACGCAACATACGGTGATCGTTGAACTGCCCAAACGGCCTGCGGCTCTGATGGCGACAGGGCTTCTCGGTGTTACCCTTCTGGTACAGGGCATGAGCAATTTATGCGCCCTTATGCAAGCGGTCTATAGCAAAAGGGAAGGCATGTGACCCCAATCTTGATCGCCCTGTTTGGCGTTGTGTTATTGTTTGTCCTGATCCTGTTGCATGTGCCGATCGGCCCGGCCATGGGAATTGCGGGGGTGGTGGGCTTTGCGCTTCTGGCGGGCTTGATCCGGCCTTGGCAATTCCGGGGATTGAAGCCGCTTCAGCTTTGAAAAGCCTAGATCTGGCAATTATCCCGTTGTTTTTGCTGATGGGCAGTTTGGCGGCCATGTCGGGATTATCGGCGGATCTTTATAATCTGGTGAACGCCTTTATTGGCCATCGACGCGGCGGACTGGCGGTGGCCACCGTCACCGGATGCGGGGCCTTTGGCGCGGTATGCGGATCATCCATTGCAACGGTTGCCACCATGACCCGCGTGGCCTTGCCGCAAATGATCGAACGCGGCTATCGCCCTTCTTTTGCCGCAGGCTCCATTGCTGCGGGGGGCACTTTGGGCATTGTGATCCCGCCGTCCCTGATCATCGTGATTTATGCGGTTCTGGCCGATGAATTTGTGCTGGCGATGTTTGCTGCCGCCATCGTTCCCGGCATTTTGGCGGTGGCGTTCCAGCTTATGGCTGTTTGGGTTTATGCCCGGCTTTATCCGCAAGCGGTGCCCGCCCAGGAACGCAGCTCGGGGCGCCAGCGATGGCAAGCCTTGCGTCAGGCCTGGGCCGTTTTGCTGCTGGGGCTTATGGTCACTTTGGGAATTTATGGCGGCATCGTTACGGTGACGGAAGCCGCGGCTCTGGGGGCTGTGGCGGCCTTTGTCCTGACATGGGTGCGCGGGCGGCTGAGCTTTGCGGTGTTCAAGCAGGTGGCCTATGAAACCGCCGTCAATTCCGGCATGATTTATCTGATCATCATCGGTGCCTTCAGCTTCAGCTATTTTTTGGCCTTGTCGGGTCTTCCACAAGAAATCGTTGGCTGGATTGGCGGATTGGATGTGCCGCCCATCGTCGTGATTCTGGCGCTGTATCTTATGTATATCGTGCTGGGGGCGGTGTTTGAATCGGTGGCGGCCATGGTGGTGACGCTCCCCTTCGTTTTGCCGATCATTTTGCTTTTGGGCTATGATCCATCTGGTGGGGTGTGATGCTGGTAATGGTATCTGGCCTTGGCATGATCACGCCGCCCATCGGCATGAATGTGTTTGTGCTGCACGGCTTGGCGCCTCATATTCCCATTGGCACCATCTTCAAAGGCATCGTGCCGTTCTTCCTTGCCGATTTGACCCGTATTCTCATTTTAACGCTGATTCCGGTGTTGGTGACATGGTTGCCAACCGCCATGGGATTGATGTGATCATTGTAGGAGATATTCCATGACAGCCCCCCGCAGAATCCTGAACTTCATCAATGGTGCCTATCGTGATAGCGCGCGGCATTTCGACGACATCAATCCCGCAACCGGCGAACGTGTGGCTATTGTCAGCGAAGCGGGGGAAGACGATGTGGCCGATGCCGTTCGGGCGGCCAGAACAGCGATGGACGGCTCCTGGGGCCACAGCACCATGGAAGATCGCGCCGATGCGCTGCATCGGGTGGCGGACGGGATCATGGCGCGGCTCGATGAGTTTGTCGCCGCCGAGATGGCTGATACCGGAAAGCCCTTGATGCCCACCAAGATGGGGGAAATTCCCCGCGCTGCCGATCAGTTCCGCACCTTTGCCGAAGTGGGACGCATGACTCCCACCGAAAGTTTTGAAACCCGCCTTCCTGAAGGGCAACGGGCCATCAATGTGGTCCAGCGCGCACCCAAAGGCGTGGTGGCGGCCATTTGCCCGTGGAATTTGCCGATGATCCTGATGACATGGAAGGTGGCACCGGCGCTGATCTGCGGCAATGCGGTGGTGGTAAAACCGTCAGAGGAAACACCGGCCACGGCATCTTTGCTGGGTGAGGTGATGAACGACGCCGGTATTCCCAAAGGCGTTTATAATGTGGTGCAAGGCTTTGGGCCGGGGTCTGCCGGGGAATATCTTACCGCTCATCCGGATGTGGATGCCATCACCTTCACCGGTGAAACCCGCACCGGCGAAGCGATCATGACGGCAGCGGCCAAAGGCACGCGGGATATTTCGTTGGAGCTGGGTGGCAAGAATGCCGGAATCCTGTTTGCCGATTGCGATATCGAAGCGGCGATCCGCACCGAGGCCATGTCGGCTTTTCATAATTGTGGCCAGATCTGTTTGGGCAATGAACGGCTTTATGTGGAACGTGCGATCTTCGATCAGGTGGTCGAGGGTATGACCAGGGCTGCCAAAGCCTATAGCATTGGCGATCCGATGGATAAAAACACGCGCATGGGGCCGCTCAGCAGCCATGGGCACCGCGAAAAAGTATTGCATTATTTCAAAGCGGCGACCGATGCGGGGGCCACGGTTCATGCCGGTGGCAAGATCCCCGATCTTGCGGCCCCCTTTGCCGATGGGGCATGGGTCGAACCCACCGTCTGGACCGGACTGGCGCAAAGCAGCATCCCGGTACAAGAAGAGGTGTTTGGTCCGGTTACCCATATCATGCCCTTTGACGAGGAAGATGAAGCCATCGCTTTGGCCAATGATTCTCCCTATGGCCTTGCGGGCACTTTGTGGACCCGCGATCTTAGCCGCGCCCATCGGGTGGCGGCCCGCCGTCGGGTGGGGGCTTTGTGGGTCAATAGCTGGATGATCCGTGATCTGCGCACGCCGTTTGGCGGCATGAAATCATCGGGCATCGGGCGCGAAGGCGGCGCGGCTTCGCTCGATTTTTATTCCGAATTGCGGACGGTCTGCACCCGTATCTGAACGCTTGCCGCGCGGGGTCAAAGGCTTTGGGACAGCGCCTTGATGCGGGCGTGAAGATTGTCCCGTGCGGCTTTGAAGCGCTCTTCCAATTGCGCTGGGCCAAGGTCGGGATCATCGGACGCGGGATCGGGGACCGGCCAGTGCAGATGGCGCACTTGGGGGGGTAAGGCAGGGCACACCTCGTCGGCACAAAGGGTAATCACCAGATCGTTCGCGGCGGCCATTTCCGCCGTGACGATTTTGGACCGGTGGCCTGTGATGTCGATACCTATTTCCTGCATGGCTTTGATGGCGAAGGGATTGACAGAAGTGGGGTTGGACCCGGCGCTTTCGACTGTGGCGCGGTCGCCAAGAATATGGCGGGCCAGCCCTTCGGCCATCTGGCTGCGGGCGGAATTGGCAACGCACAAAAAGAGAATCTTCATATTTTTCCAGTTTTTCGAGCAAAAAAAGTCCGGCGGATTTTCTTTTCCATCTCTACAATGACGATCAGCGCTATGCCGATCAAGAGAATGATCGCCCCATCCAGAATACTGATGGGCCGGGTGTCAAAAACCGCCTGCATGGCCGGAAGATAGGTAAAGGCCAATTGGCCCACCACCACCAATGCCACACCGATCAGCACGGCTTTTGTGCCGATCACACCGCGCAATGTGATGGACGATCCGTGGATATAGCGCACGGAAAACAGATAGAAGATTTCCATCACCACCAAGGTGTTCACAACAATGGTCCGCGCCGCTTCAATGGGCAGGCCATTGGCCTGCGCTTTATAAAATACGCCAAAGGCCCCCGCCAGAAACAGAACCGAAAGAAACAGCACCTGCCATATCAAAGCGCCATCAAGGATGGGGCGTCCGCTTTTGCGGGGCGGGCGGCTCATGGTGCCCGGTTCCGTTGGCTCGAATGCCAGCGTGGTGCCAAGGGCGACAGCGGTGATCATATTGATCCACAGGATTTGCACCGGCGTTACAGGCAGGGCCAGCCCAAAAAACAGCGCGATGAGAATGGTCATGGCCTCGCCAATGCTTGTGGGCAATGTCCAGCCGATCACTTTCATCAGATTGTCATACACCGTGCGTCCTTCACGCACAGCGGCAACGATAGAGGAGAAATTGTCATCCGCCAGCACCATATCAGCGGCTTGCTTGGCCGCTTCGGTCCCTTTCCTCCCCATGGCCACGCCCACATCGGCGCGCTTTAATGCAGGCGCGTCATTCACCCCGTCGCCTGTCATGGCAAGAACGCGTTTCTGTTTTTGAAAGGCTTCAACCAGCCGTAGTTTGTGCTCCGGGGTGGTGCGGGCAAACACATCGGTTTTGGTGATGGCGGCCGCCAAAGCTGGGTCGTCCATCCGGTCCAATTCCGCGCCTGTGATGGTTTCGGGGTTATTGGACAAGCCGATTTGGCGGGCAATTTCTGTGGCTGTGGCGGCGTGATCGCCTGTGATCATCACCACATGGATAGAGGCTCTGTGACAATCCTTGATGGCAGATGTCACTTCTTTTCGCGGCGGGTCTATGAAGCCCATGCAGCCCAGAAACACTGCGTCCGTTTCAAAATCCTGTACGGAAATCTCTTGTTTATCGGCAGGAAATGATTTGACCGCAAAGGCCAGAACCCGTTGCCCTTGGGCGGCCAGTTGCTCGATTTTCTTATGCCAATCGGCCAAGTCTATGGGGTGATCCTCGCCTTGTGCATTCCGCTCTTTTGTACATATGGCAAGGAGTTTTTCCGGCGCCCCCTTGATAGCGGCAAAGCATTGGCCCTGTGCATCGGGATGCAGCGTGGCCATGAAGCGATGGCGGGCATCGAAGGGGAGGGTGATGCGGCGCGGGAATTGGTGGCGGATCTGCGCCAGATCCTGCCCGGCTTTCATCGCCAATGTGATCAAGGCCGCTTCCATGGGATCGCCTTCTGCCACATGGGTCGATCCGGATTTGCGGATACGGGCATCATTGCACAGCACCGCCACCTCTAGCAGGGCGGGCAGGCCGGGATGCTTTGCCGGGTCGATGGCTTGTCCGTTCTGCAAGATTGCGCCCTCTGACGCATAACCGGCGCCGGTCACATCATAGGCTGCATCACTCAGGGCAAGGGCGCTAACGGTCATCTCGTTGCGTGTTAGCGTGCCGGTTTTGTCGGTGCAGATAACCGATACCGCCCCCAATGTTTCCACGGCCGGAAGCCTGCGTATGATGGCGTGGCGTTTGGCCATGCGCTGCACACCAAGAGCAAGGGTGATGCTTAGAACGGCAGGCAAGCCTTCGGGGATAGCCGAAACCGCAAGACCGATAACCGCCATGAAGGCATCGGCGACAGGCGTTGTGCCGATCAGCGTTGTATAAAGAAAGGCGATGGCCGCGATCGACAGGGTCAGCAGGGCAAGCGTGCGGGCAAACTGATCCATCTGTATGATCAGCGGGGTTTTGGGGATCTCCACTTTTTGCAACATGGTGCCGATCTGCCCAAGCTGCGTGTCTTGTGCGGTGGCGACCACCACTCCCATGCCCTGTCCCGATGCAACATAGCTCCCCATATAGCCATATTGCACCGATCCGCGAGCGCGGTGCTCTGGGCCAAAGAGCCGGTTTGTTTTTCAATGGGGAGGGATTCTCCGGTCAATGCGGCTTCGTCCATATGAAGGGCATGGGTGGTCAAAAGGCGCAGATCCGCAGGTACACGGTCGCCCGCATCCAGAAAGACGATATCGCCGGTTACAACATGATCGGCGGCGATGCTGCGGCGGCAATTGTCGCGCAAAACAGAGCATTGCGGGTCGATCATGGTGCGGATTGCATCCAATGCCTTTTCGGCCTGACCTTCCTGGATAAACCCGATCAGGCATTCAAAAGCACCACTGCCGCGATGACCAAAGCATCGATGCCGTGCCCAAGGGCCAGCGACAAAAGCGCCGCCCCGATCAGCACATAGATCAGCAGATTATGAAATTGCAGGAACAGCCGGATCGCCGGCCCCCGCCGCTTATAGGCGGGCAAGCGATTGGGGCCGTTCTTCTGATAGCGTTCGGCGGCCTCCTGATCGGTCAATCCGTGAAGATTGCTTTTAAACCGTTCAAGCACCGTGGACGGTGCCATGCTATGCCAAGGCTGTGGAGCGGCGGTGGTGGTGTTTTTTTTGGCACGGCTCATTCATCACTCCTCGCCATGAAATGGTGGTCGCAGGGCTTTGTGTTGCGCAAAGAGAACGGTATCATGCTTTTCAAAGAGAATATTTGGCCCAGACTGGATTGTTTGCACATGATAAATCTATGAAGAGGAACGCAGACTTCCACTGTTGTTCATGGGAGTGACCCGAATGGCTCAGAGATTCGCCTTCGCTTATTATCCCGCTTTTCGCGCATTGCCGGATTTGGGGGCACTTAATACATATGCGAAATGGTGGGCCGGTCTGGTGGCGCGACAGGGAAAACCCACCCGCAAGAGTGTCTCTTTTACCGATCTGCGGGGCATGCACAGCCGCTTTACCCTGTGCCGGGTGCTGGAAGACAATGAGGATATGGTCGCCCATATTGTGGGGGAGGAGGTGAAAGCACTTTTCAAAAGCTACCATGCTGGAAAGAGCTTATCCTTCCGCAAGGGGACGAGAATACGCGAATTGATAGATGTCAGTGCCATTGATCAAAAGCGCCACCTTCAGAAAGTAACATCGGGACCGTCTATCGCTTTGAACCGTGGGCGTCTGACCCTGATCAATGGCCGCAGCATTGATGTGTTTGCTTTGGATTTTCCGCTTCATCCCCTGCCCGGCGAACAGCCTTTTGTGCTGACCCTTTATGATTTCAATATTCCGCCGGAAGATCGCGGCGTTCCCCATAGCGGCCTTAGCGGCTATTAAAATTGCGCACAGGCTGCATAGAGGCCGCATAAGCCCGCGCGCGCCGAAAACAGAAGAAAACGGCGGTCATGGGTGCTCGTGCAGGGAAAACCTTCAAACCATTTAGTTGTTTTGAAGATCGTCCATTGTGTCGTCAATTTTCTCTTTTGCCGGCTCCGCAACACATTCGTCTGCGAAGGTCTTGGCATCTTCGGCGGACCAGGACGTTTTATCCGACTTGGCCATCTTTTCACACCAGGCATCACTGCCCGGCACGGCATCGCAGGCCCCTAAAAGGCCGAAAGTCAGCGCGATGGCCGTGATCTTGAGCGGTGTTTTGATCATCGTCGTTCATCCTCTTGTTAGCGGAACAAAAGGATGAACGGCAAGAAACGCAAATCGTTCTCGCAAACGCGATTAAACTTCGCTGGGGAAGGATTTTCGCCGTGCCGCAACACCGCGTTCAATGGCAGCAGCGGTCAGGCGGTCGAGCGAAAAGCGATGACGGATGATTTCCAAAAGGCGCAATTCTTCTTGGCTTAATTGATCATCGGCGGCGGCAATGTCGCAGGCAACCGCATAGGCAAGGTCATTATGGTCTTTGGGGATGGCTTCTGTAATCAGGCCCAAAACCGCGCTCAGCCCGTCATCATTATCCAGAATCTCGGCGCAGGTGCGGGCATCGTCGATCAGCCGGTTTTCTTCATAGTCTGTAAAAGCGGGCAGATGCCGCACGATTGTACCATGCGCCGCAATTCACTGTCGCTCATGGTCCGGTCGGAAGCCGAGACGAGAACCATGATATAAACAAGGGCCGTTTGCGGACTGATCGTTGACATGACAGCAAATTCCTAGACAAGGGTGAGTGGTTGATATGCAGGACTGTGCAAGCCTGCAACTTAGGTGCGCAAGGCCGATGGTACAAGAGCCGAAGCCGGGCAAAACGCGACAGCATAAAACGACATGCTTTGGAACGGTTAGCGTTCGGGGTTTTCCGGCGAAGGCGCCGTGTTGAAAAAATCGCGGGTCATGTCGATGGCTTTGGCCAGGCCAACCCGTTCAGGGGTGGGCCCGTCGGGAAAGGCGGATAGCAAGCGGCTGGGGGTTTGCGCATCCAGCAGCACGAAAATACCGCGATCGCCGGCGCGCCTTACCAAGCGCCCAAAGGCCTGGGATAGTTTTAACCGGGTCAGCATATCGTCATAAAGAGCGCCGCCAAAAGCCGCCCGCCGCGCTTTGTGGAGTAAGGTCGGGCGCGGCCAGGGAACCCGATCGAACACGATCAGGCGCAGGGATGAGCCGGGCACATCCACCCCGTCGCGCACCGCATCGGTGCCCAAGAGACAGGCCTGTTCTTCAGCGCGGAACATATCCACCAAAGTGCCGGTTTCGATGGGATCGATATGCTGTGCATAAAGGGGAAGGCCAGCCTGTTCCAATGGTCCCATGATTTTGCCATGGACAGCGCGTAAGCGGGCAATGGCGGTGAACAGCCCCAAGGCTCCTCCATTGGCCGCCAGAAACAATGCCCGGTAGGCCGCGGCCAATTGCGTCACATCGCCTTTGCGTAAATCATTCACCACCAAAATCCGGGTGTTGGCGGCATAATCGAAAGGCGAAGACAGTGAAAAGCGCTTGGCGGGCAATACCAGATGGCTCGCCCCGACTCGTGTTTCGGCGCGGGACCAATCTTCATCTTCCATGGCGGTGCGCTGGTCCAGCAAGGTGGCCGAGGTAACAAGCACCCCGTGGGCCGGCTCCAGCACCGTATCGGCGAAGGGCTTTGTGGGGTCCAGCCAATGGCGGTAAAGCCCGGCATCCACCTCGCGGCCATCCATACGGTCGAGCGCGAACCAATCCACAAAAGCGGGATCGGGCGTGCGCTTGAGATCGGCCAGCATGGTCCCCCATGCGCGAACCATATCCGAGCGCAAGGAAAGCGCCCGCGCCGTGGCATCCAGACGGCCCCGGCTGGCGCTGTCAAGGCTGTCGGCCTCCTCATCCAAAAGGGCAATCAGCCGCTTTGCCAAGGCGGTAAGAGGCTGGGAGAGTGCCGTCATGGCCCGCGCCAGAATATCCGCCGCTTTCAACAAATCCGGCGAAGGCGATTCCGTGCCACATTCAAGGCCGTGCGGGCCACGGGCATCGGAAACACGGCTGAAAATCTGGGCGCGGATATGGCCGAGGAACTGCTCATAAGGGCCGCGCGGGCTGTCTGTAGTCAGGCGGCCCAGCCAGCCCGGTCCGGGCAAAAGGCGGGCGGCCTCCAGGGCATCCCGCAGATGGCCCATGGCCACATCATCATCGGTGAGAAGATCTTCCACCCGGCTTGAAAGGCCGCGCGCCCGGCCCTTGGTGGCGGTTTCCCGCCCCCTTAACCAGCGGCGCAATTCCGCCCCTTCTGCCCCCGATAAATGGGCGGAAAAGGCGCTGTCGGCGGCATCGAATACATGATGGCCTTCATCGAACACCAAGCGGCGGGGCAGGTCCGGATCACCTTTGCGGGACGCGGCTTGTGTCATGACAAGGGCATGATTGGCCACCACCAGTTCGGCACGGCGGGTTTTGCGCACCACCCGTTCGATAAAGCAACGGCGATAATGGGCGCAGGCGGAATAAAGACATTCCCCGCGATGGTCGGTGAGCGCACCCAGACGCGCCCGTCCGAAATAGCTGCCCAGCCAACTGGGAAAATCACCGCCTACCATATCGCCATCGCGGGTGTGGGAAAGCCAGCGCAGCACCAAGCCCATCAGTACCGCATCGCGGGTGCCCGCCGCCCCTGCAAAGGAAATGCGCGCGGCTTCTTCCACATTCAGCAAGCAGGCATAATTCTCGCGGCCTTTGCGGATCACGGTTTTGGCGGCGCGTTCTTTTGGATCTGGATAAAGCCTTGCCAGTTCCTGATCGATCTGGCGTTGCAAGGCCTTGGTATATGTTGAAAGCCACACCGGCCCGCCATTCTTTTGCGCCCATAGGCTGGCCGGGGCGATATAGCCCAATGTTTTGCCGGTGCCGGTGCCCGCTTCTGCCAAAGCCAGATTGGGCGCATTCTGTGCCGTGCGGGGATGAAAGGCATGGGTGGCAGAGCGGCTATATTGGGCTTGCGCGGGCCGTGCTTCGGACCCGTCTCCCAAAAGGCTGGCCAAACGCTGTGAGGCTTCGTTTTCGCTGACCGAATGATCCGAAGGCGGGGGCGGGGGGGCCCCGTCTTCCCATTCCGGCAGACCTTGCCATGCCGCCAAGCCGCCGGACCGTTCTGCCCGCGGGCCAAGCGCACCAAGCACCACCGGTCCCCACGGCCATCCGGCACGGGCCATGGCCATGGCGGTGGCGGCAACGCCTTTGTGCCAGCGATAGGTATCGGCTGATAAATCCGCCAGCAAACACCGGGCCAGCGTTCCTAATATCGCCACTTCATCAATGGGGTCGGATGTAAGGGGATGGGCAAGGGACAGGCTTTGCGCTAGCCCGAAAATGGTCGGCAGGGTGAATCGTGCCGGGCGCACAAAGGCAAACAGCTCCAGAAGGTCGAAAGAGGCTGCGGTCTGGCCCACATTCAGCCTCAGCTTGCGCGTTATCAGTGGCAGATTGCACACCAGATGCGCTTCATCGGTCAAAGCGCGCGCGGCTTCGTTGAATTTAAGGCTGGTGATTTCCCCGTCCACCGACAGACGCGCGGCATCGCGGTGCCCCACCACCAAAGCAGGCAGGCGGGACAGGACGGTTTCCGGATCGGGAAAGGTGGCGATGGCATCGGTCATGCCATGACCTTAACGGCAAGCGCCGCCCATGAACATATGAAGAACGCATTGCCAAGCGTTTTTTCCTGAGAAAATGGATTATGGCCCAGAATCAGTCGGCGGACTCGGCCATTTGGCTTTGCAAATAATTTGGCAGCCCCAGTTGATCGATCAAGCCAATCTGGGTTTCCAGCCAATCGATATGTTCTTCTTCGGAGGAGAGAATATCGCGGAAAAGCTGACGCGACACATAATCTTCCACTTTTTCGCAATGGGCGATGGCCTCTTTCAGGTCTTTATGGCCATCCATCTCCAGATCCAGATCCGCTTTCAGCATTTCCGGAACGGTTTCACCGATTCTCAGGCGATTAAGATGCTGCAGATTGGGCAGACCTTCCAGAAACAAAATGCGCTCGATCAACTGATCGGCGTGTTTCATTTCATCGATCGATTCGTGATATTCGTAGTCGCCCAACTTATCGAGACCACGATCCTTGAGGATTCGTGCGTGCAGGAAATATTGATTGATGGCGGTTAATTCATTTTTCAGCACCACATTCAGGTGCTCGATGACTTTCTTGTCGCCCTTCATCTTTTCTCTCCTGCCTTGGATATGCCTTATCGCACCAGAGAGACTCTGGCATTTAAAGATATGTACGCATTGGACAGGAAATATCAAGATTTCCCTATAAAAATCAGTCGCTTGATAATGAAACTGAGAGACAGGATCAAATGGCCGCCGGGGAGGCGCCAGTCAGGTCGGGCGTCCTATCATCATCAGAGATAACGCTTTTTGCAAAAGAAAGGCACAGGCCGCACTGCGGCTTGCAGCCCAGATGCCGATACAAACTGCGCGCACAGCGTCGCTCCCCCGTTTCACGGGCGGCCGCGCGGACACGGTTTTCTGTCAGGCCATTGCAGATACAGACATACATTCACATACCTCATCTCTTGCCCTTTGTATTTATGAGATTGCGAATGATTGTCAACAGTAAAAAGCCGTCCATCTCCATATTTAATCAATGGCTGGCCCTGCGCCGGCTTGGCAATGCTATATTTCCCGTATAAATAATGTTGATTGAAAAGCAGGAGCGCAAAGACTTATGGATATTCTTCGTTTGATTCTGGCTATTTTGCTGCCGCCCTTGGGCGTGTTTTTGCAGGTGGGCTTTGGCCTGCACTTCTGGATCAATATCGTGCTGACATTGTTGGGCTATATCCCCGGCATCATCCATGCCGTGTGATCATCGCTAAAAAATAAAAGGCCGCCCAAAAGGGAAATCCCTGTGAGAACGGCCTTTTGGTGAAGGATTTTTTCGGGAAAGAACGGTCAGGCGTCCTTTTTCAAATGGCGGGCGATCAGGCTTTCCGCGATCTGGACCGCATTGAGCGCGGCACCTTTCCGCAGATTGTCCGAGACCACCCACAGGCTCAGGCCGTTTTTCACCGTGGAGTCACGGCGGATGCGGGAAATATAGGTGGCAAATTCGCCCGCACATTCTGCCGGTGTCACATAGCCGCCGTCTTCTCGCTTGTCGATGACCAAGCAGCCGGGGGCTTCACGCAGGATTTTCCGTGCCGAACCGGGGGTGATATCATTTTCAAATTCTACAAATACCGCTTCGGAATGGCCGACAAAGACCGGCACCCGCACGCAGGTGGCGACCAATTCAATATCCGGATCAAGGATCTTTTTGGTTTCCACCGTCATCTTCCATTCTTCCTTGGTGGAGCCATCCTCAAGGAAAATGTCGATATGGGGGATTACATTGAAGGCGATCTGTTTGGTGAACTTGTCTGTTTCGATGGGATCATTGACGAAAATCGCCCGGGTTTGCCGGAACAGTTCGTCGGACGCTTCATTGCCAGCGCCTGATACCGCCTGATAGGTGGAAACAACCACGCGGCGGATCTTTGCCACATCATGTAAAGGCTTCAGGGCCACCACCAATTGCGCTGTCGAGCAATTGGGATTGGCGATGATGTTTTTCTTTGAATATCCCGCCAGTGCATCTGCATTCACTTCCGGCACCACCAGCGGCACATCGGGGTCCATCCGGTAATAAGAGCTGTTGTCGATCACCACGGCCCCGGCTTTGGCGGCAAGGGGGGCGTATGTCTTGGATACATCGCCACCGGCTGCAAACAGCGCAATGTCGGTGCCTTTGAAATCGAAATCGTCCAGCGCTTTGACCTTCAGGGTTTTCTCGCCGAAACTGACCTCTTGGCCCAAGGATTTTCGAGAGGCCAAAGCCACGATCTCTGTTACCGGGAAATCACGTTCCGCCAAAATGTTCAGCATTTCCTGGCCCACAAGTCCGGTGGCACCAACAATGGCAAGGCGATAGCCCATCGCACAACGCTCCTGATTTGAAAGATTTGTATAACCGTGCATCAAAAAAAAGATGTAAGCGGCGTTCCTATCCCATGATCTTGAAAGATTCACAAGGTCCGTCTTGGTATCTTCGTTGCGGCCATCAAGATAGAGGGCAGCTTAATAAAAAACGGGCGATGCCCATGGCACCGCCCGTCTTATCACCATAGCTGTTGGCTGTGGATCAATCGGCCTGTGCCGGAGCTTCGGCGGCAGCTGCTTTCGCAGCGGCGGCTTTCGCCTTGCCTTTTGGCTTGTTGCGCCAGTCCTGACGCTCGGCAATACGGGCGGATTTACCGGTGCGGCCACGCAGATAATACAGCTTGGCGCGCCGCACTTTACCGCGACGTACCAGCGTAATGGAATCGAGAATGGGCGAATAAAGCGGGAAAACGCGCTCGACGCCTTCGCCGAACGAGATTTTACGCAGGGTGAAGGAGGCATTGATGCTGCCGCCATTGCGGGCAATGCACAGACCTTCAAATGTCTGCAGGCGTTCCCGTTCACCTTCGACCACCTTCACCATCACTTTGATGGTGTCGCCAGCCTGGAAATCGGGAATCGTTTTACCGGCCATCAGTTTTTCAACTTCGGCCTTTTCAAGTTTCTCAATGACGTTCATTGGACATGACCTTTCATGTTTTATGACGTCGCTCATAGGTCGACCAGAGGTCTGGCCGACATAAGCGGGTCACTTCTTCCGCTTTTTTGTGTCGCCACTCGGCAATCTTCCCGTGATGCCCGGAATTGAGCACCGCCGGTATCTCTCGTCCCTCCCAGATTTGTGGGCGGGTATAGTGCGGGTACTCTAATAGTCCCCGCTCGAAACTTTCTTCTTCGGCGCTTTGGTGCTTGCCCATTACGCCCGGCAAAAGCCGTATCACCGCATCCAGCATGGCGATCGCCGCTACTTCTCCTCCGGAGAGGATGAAGTCGCCAAGGCTGACTTCCTGAACGGCGCGGGCCTCAAGAACCCGCTGGTCGATTCCTTCGAACCGGCCACATAGCATCGTCACGCCGCCACAAGAAACCCATTCCCGCGCCATTGCCTGATCGAACCGGCGCCCGCGCGGGCTGAGATAAACAAGTGGCCAAGTCTCTTCCGCCTTGGTGCGTGCTGCATCAATTGCAGCCCCCACCACATCAGGCCGAAGCACCATACCGGGACCGCCGCCCGCAGGCGTATCGTCAACGGTGCGGTGTTTATCACGCGCAAAATTGCGAATGTCCAGTATTTCTGTTGCCCAGATGCCGTCTTCGAGCGCTTTTCCTGCCAAACTGCCCCCCAAAGGCCCGGGAAACATGTCAGGATAAAGGGTCAGGATCTGTGCGGTCCAACTCATGGCGCGGACGAATCTGCATCAGATGCTTCGGATATGTCCGATTTTGAATCGTTTTGTAAATCCAGCCACAGGGCCAGATCCACGGTTATTTGGCGGGCCGCCAGATCCACGTCGGGGACGAATCGGCGATCAAAGGGCAAAAGAACGGACTTCCCCAATCCTGGTGCCGGGGCATCAAGGGCCAGTTCCAACAGATCGCCGCTGCCGAAATCATGGGCCGTGCGCACCACACCCAAAGGCGCACCTGTGGGGAGAGCACGGAAAGTCCGGCCAAATCGGCAAGGAAATAGCTGTCTTCCTCTTGGTCCGCATCGGGGAGGGCGGCGGATTCAAGGGCTTCGCGGGTCGTATAAAGCTTTTTCCCCGACAGAGCCTGTGCCTGATCGCGGTTATCAACGCCATCAAGCCGCGCCGCCCAGCCCCCTTTGATGGGGCCGGTAAGGCGCAGCGTGATGGGTATGTCGCTGTGTTCCAGATAAAGGGGGCTATAGTGGGCGATCGCTTCGGGGGTTTGTGTAAACAGCTTCAGCCGCACCGCACCGCGCACGCCATGTGCCCCCGCCAAAGCGGCGATGCACACGCGATTGCGGTCTTGCGGGCCCAAAGCGCTCATGCCCTGTCGCTCCCTTTGTGCCTAGCCTGGGCCTAAGACTTAGGCTTCGGCGGCTTCAGCAGCAGGCTCGGCAGCCGCTGCGGCGGCATCTTCCGCTTGCTTGGCCCGCTCTTCAGCGCGTTCCTGGGCTTTCTTGCCGGGCTTTGCTTTATTGGGGTTGTTGCGCGGGCCTTTCTTTTCAACAAGGCCGGCAGCTTCCAAGAAGCGGGCAACGCGGTCGGTGGGTTTTGCGCCATGGCCCAGCCAATGTTTGATCCGGTCTTCCACCAAGGTGACGCGGTTTTCGCTGTCTTTGGGGAGAAGGGGATTATAGGTGCCCAGCTTTTCAATGAAGCGACCATCGCGGGGATTGCGGGTGTCGGTCACAACGATGCGGTAATAAGGACGTTTTTTCGCGCCACCACGGGCCAAACGAATTGCAAGTGCCATAACAGTGATCCTTTCTCGATCGGGTTCGTTATTTTTTCTTTTTCATCAACGCTTCAAGCTCGGGCGGCAGGCCACCACCTTGTGGGCCGCCACCAAGGCCGCCCATCAGATCGCCCATGGAGTCGGGCAAACCAGCCGCCCCGCCCATGCCACCCATGCCGGGGAGAGAAGGCATGCCGCGCATGCCGCCCTTCTTTCCCATTTTCGACATTTTCTTCATCATGCCGGACATCTGCTGGTGCATTTTCAGAAGTTTGTTCACGTCCTGAATGCTGACACCGGCGCCAGCGGCAATGCGCCGCTTGCGTGAGGCATTGAGAACGCGCACATCGCGGCGTTCCTTCGGTGTCATGGCGCAGATGATGGCTTCTTGCCGGCCCAACAGCTTGTCATCAAGCTGCGAGGCGCCTTTGGCCAGCTTGCCAATGCCCGGCAGCATGGACATCAGGCCCTTCATGCCGCCCATCTTTTTCATTTGGCGAAGCTGGCTGCGCAAATCGTCCAGATCGAACTGGCCCTTGCGCATTTTCGCGGCCATACGCTCGGCATCTTCGGCTTCGATGGTTTCCGCGGCTTTTTCCACCAGCGACACCACATCGCCCATGCCCAGAATACGTCCGGCAATGCGTGTGGCGTGAAACGGTTCGATGGCATCGGACTTTTCGCCCGTACCGATAAGGCGAATGGGCTTGCCGGTGACGGCGCGCATGGACAAAGCCGCACCACCGCGCCCGTCGCCATCCATACGGGAAAGCACAACGCCGGTGATGCCCACCTGATCGTCGAAGGCCTTGGCCACCGTGACGGCATCTTGTCCGGTGAGCGCATCTGCGACCAAAAGGGTTTCCACGGGCTGCACACGGTCCCGCACGGCGATCACTTCGGCCATGAGCGCGGCATCCACATGCATGCGGCCAGCGGTATCCAGCATCACCACATCAAAGCCCTGAAGGCGTGCCGCATCCATGGCGCGTTTGGCGATATCCGTTGCCATTTGCCCCTTGATGATGGGCAGGGTCTTGACGCCGATCTGCTCGCCCAGCACCTGCAATTGTTCTTGCGCGGCGGGGCGGCGGGTATCCAGAGAGGCCATCAAAACACGCTTGCGGTCTTTTTCCGTCAAACGCTTGGCGATTTTTGCGGTGGAGGTGGTTTTCCCCGAACCTTGCAGGCCTACCATCAACACGGCAACCGGCGGAACACCGATGAGCGACAGGGTTTCGGAACTGGCTGGCGGCTCTTGATCGGCGCTGCCGCCAAGCATGGCGATCAGTTCATCATGAACGATCTTGATCACCTGCTGACCGGGCGTCACCGATTTCAAGACATTATGGCCAACGGCCTTACCGGAAACCTGCTTGATGAAATCCTTGACCACCGGCAGGGCCACATCGGCTTCCAAAAGGGCCACGCGCACTTCGCGCATCGCAGCCGAAACATCCGATTCGGATAGCGCGCCGCGTTTTTTGAGCTTGTCGAAAACGCCGGAAAGGCGATCGCTTAATGACTCAAACATGTGCTTTTCAATTCGTTTCCGGAAAAACCGGGGTGATCCTGTTCCAGCCATAAGGCCTGACAATAACCAATGGCACCAGTGGGCGAATCCTCGCTGACTGGTGGAGACCCTTGGCTATCCAAGGGCCCAGCGGTTAAGCCGGGTTTTAAAGCTGTTGCCCGCACATCATTGCGAAGCGGCGGGATATGTACTGCCGCAGCCATTGCTTGTCAATGAAAAGCGGATCAGCGGGCGGCAGGCCGGAGGCTTGTGGGGTCAATCGAATACGGCAATGCTTTGTGTCGCTGAAATCATGGCGGTGCCATCGCGGGACCAGACCATCATGGGCTGGCTGGAATAGCCCGCCTCGATCGCTTCCGCCGTGGATTGCACAAGCCACCAGCCATCGCGGGTTTCGGGGCGCGGCTGGAGCATATTGACCTGCCATGTCATGGTGCTGACCGGGACCATTTTACCTTTGGCAATAATGATGGCGGGGGGCAGGCTGTCGGCCAGCGCCAAAAGCCCTTCCACGCTTTGATGGGCTTTTATGTCCCGGTGGCGGACCCAGAACAGGACGGCGGCTTTTTCTTTGCCAGGCGGTATAGCAAGGCGCATATCGAAATGTTTGATGAAATTGGGCGCACCGGGAAGCGGCGGAATATCCAGAAGATTTTCAGGAGCGGGCACATCGGGCATGGCTGGCGGGTCAAGGGTCAGGCTAGAGCCGCGCGCAGCCCCGAAGCAAAAGGTCGCGCGGGTGGCAAGGCCCTTTTCCCCCACCACATCCACCGACAAAAAATGAACGGAGCGGCCTTGGCGTAATGGTGTGACCTTTATGGCCAGATCGCCCGATGCGGGGCCAATGAAGGCAATTTGCGCAGACCGCAAAGGGGGAGTGGCACCATCAAGGCTTTGCCGCACCGCTTCGTAGCTGAGGGCTGTGGATAAGCCGCCATAAAGCGTGCGGCCCTGTAGCCAGTCTTCAAACACCGTGGCGCGATACCCGCTTTCCGTTTTTTCAAGACCAGACAGGAGAGATGAAAAACTGGGCATGGCGAGGGCTTTCTTGTTTTTGATGACGCGCGGTAAGGGGAGGCTGGCTTCGCATGGTCTTGCCGGTCTTGCCATATAAATCAGCAAGGGAGCGCAAGTGAAGCCCGAAAGGGGGAAGGTTCATGTCTCTCTTTTTGCCCTCTTGCGCAGGCATCATGTGCTGTCTAGCCTTCCTTTAAAGGGGCAAGCCCATAAGCGCGCCATCATAAGAAATGGGGAAAAGGTGAGCGAAAATCAGATCGCGTCCGTCTTGCAGCCGCAAAAACGCGCGCTTTATCAAAATATCGGTCTTGTTCTTGGCCCTGTGCTTGCTGTCTTGGTCTTTGTTTTGCCGCCGCCTGCGGGGTTGTCCGACGATGCGTGGATCGTTGTGGCCTTGGCGGTGTGGATGGCCAGTTGGTGGGCTGTTGAGGCGATTCCGGTGCCGGCCACATCCTTGTTGCCGCTTATTGTGCTGCCGCTTGCCGGGGTGACGAGCGCCGCCGACGCCTCGCGCCCCTTTGCCGAACCGGTCATTTTTCTGCTGCTGGGCGGTTTTGTGATGGCCATGGCCATGCAGCGCTGGGGCCTGCACAAGCGCATTGCCCTTCATATCGTGGCGCGATCCGGCGATCGTCCGGGGGCGTTGATTCTGGGCTTCATGGTGGCGACGGCGCTGTTGTCCATGTGGGTATCCAATACCGCCACGTGCCTGATGATGCTGCCCATTGCCTTGATGGTGACCAAGACGGTTCTTGGGGATAAGGCGGACCGCCACCCTTTTGGTCTGGCGCTTGTTTTGGGCATTGCCTGGTCGGCCAGCATTGGCGGGCTTGGCACGATTATAGGCACGCCACCCAATGCCTTTGTGGTGGGCTTCGTGCGCGAAACCCAAGGGGTGGAAATCGCCTTTATCCAATGGATGGCCTTTGGCGTGCCCGTGGTGGCGGTGATGATCCCCACCGCATGGTTTGTGCTGACCCGCCTGAGCTTTCGCTTTGCCGCAGATGATGTGCATGGAGGGCACGCGGTGGTGACGGGCGCATTGGTAGATATGGGCCGGATGAGCACAGCGGAAAAGCGTGTGGCTTTGGTGTTTGCCATGGCGGGCGGGGCCTGGGCTTTGCGCTTGTTGCTGAATGATCTTCCGGGTCTTGCCTATTTGTCGGATATGAATATCGCCATTGCCGGCGCGTTGGCCATGTTCTTGGTGCCTGCGGGCAAGGGACAAAAAGACGGCGCACATCCCCAAGCGGCTTTGCTGGATTGGGATCAGGCGGCGCGGCTGCCTTGGGGGGTGTTGCTTTTATTCGGAGGCGGGCTGAGCTTGGCGGCAGCCATTCGCACCACCGGACTGGCCCAATGGATGGGCAATGGTTTGGCCCCCCTGACGGACTTTCCGTTGATTTTTCTGATCGGGGCCATCGTGTTGCTGATCATTTTCCTGACAGAACTGACCAGCAACACGGCCACTGTAGCGGCTTTGGTGCCGATTTTGGGGTCGATCGCCGATGTGAGCGGTTTTGCGCCGATCCTGCTGGCGGCCCCTGCGGCCATGGCGGGGTCCAGCGCTTTCATGTTGCCGGTGGCCACTGCCCCTAATGCCATTGTCTATGCCAGCGGGCAGATCCGTATTCCCGATATGGTGAAGGCGGGCTTTCGGCTCAATCTGTTGGGGACGCTGGTGATCACCGTCTTGTGTTGGTGGATTGTGCCTGTCTTGTTTGGCTGATGCTGTTCTGACGCTGGACTCGGGAGCATCTGCGCCCATATAAGGCGACACCATGACCAATGCTTCGCCACATGGCCGCCCGTTTATAAAAATGCACGGGTTGGGCAATGATTTTATCGTGTTCGATGCCCGGGAAATTCCGCTGGCTTTGACCGATGATGTCGTGTGCGCGCTTGCTGACCGGCAAACCGGCATTGGCTGCGATCAGTTGATTGTCTTGCACCCTGATAAAAAGCCGGATGCAGGTGGGCCTGCCGATCTGTTCATGGAAATCCGCAATGCCGATGGCAGTACCGTGGCCGCCTGCGGCAATGCCACACGCTGCGTGGCGCGGTTGATCTTGGAAGAAACGGGCCGTGACCGGGCCTTGATCCGCACGCGCGCCGGGTTGTTGGCCGCCGACCGCGACGCCTTTGGTATTCGGGTGGATATGGGCCGCCCCGGCTTTCATTGGCAGGACCTGCCTTTGAGCCACGAGATGGATACACTGATGCTGGACCTTCATGAAGGGGGGCTGTCGCAACCCACAGCGCTTTCGATGGGCAATCCGCATCTTTTATTCTTTCTTGAAGGCGGGCTGGATGTGGATGTGCGGGCAATCGGTTCGACTTTGGAGCATCATCCGTGGTTCCCTGAAGCGGTGAATGTGTCCTTTGTGCGGGTGCTGGCCCCCGATCATTTGAGCGTTGCCACCTGGGAGCGCGGTGCTGGCTTGACGCGGGCTTGCGGCACCGCCGCTTGTGCCAGCCTTGTGGGCGCGCACCGGCGTGGCTATGCGGGCCGTGCGGCACAGATTGATATGTCTGGCGGTGCCTTGCATATTCTTTGGGATGATGCGGATCATGTGCTGATGTCGGGCGACGCGGAGATCGCATTTCATGGCCGCGTGGCTTTGCCCTTGGGACATGGCGCATGACAGATCGTTCCGCACCCGAAATAATTACCTTTGGCTGTCGTCTCAACGCCTATGAATCGCAAGTCATGCGTGACAATGCGGTGGCGGCCGGTTTGGAAAACACCATCATCGTCAATAGCTGTGCGGTGACGGCAGAAGCCATGCGTCAGGCCCGGCAAGCGATCCGCCGCGCCCGTCGCGCCCGCCCCGATGCCAAGCTGATCGTTACCGGCTGCGGAGCGCAGGTGGACCCCGCCATGTTTTCCGAAATGGCGGAAGTGGATCATGTGATCGGCAATGCGGAAAAGATGCAGGCGAAAAGCTTTGCGGATCTGGCCATTGGCGGTGCTGAAAAAGTGCAGGTGAACGATATTTTTTCGGTCACCGAAACGGCGGGGCATCTGATCGAAGGCTTTGAAGACAAGGCGCGGGCTTTTGTCCAGATCCAGAATGGCTGCAATCACCGATGCACCTTTTGTATCATTCCTTATGGCCGGGGCAATTCGCGCTCCGTTCCGGCGGGCGAGGTGGTGGAGCAGATCCGTCGTCTTGCGGGGAATGGCTATGGCGAGGTGGTGCTTTCCGGCGTTGATATCACAAGTTGGGGCGCGGATCTTCCCGGCACCCCCACCTTGGGACGGCTGGTGCAGCAAATCCTTACCCATGTGCCGGAGCTGCCGCGTCTGCGCATTTCTTCCATCGATTCCATCGAGGTGGATGGGCCATTGTTTGACGCCATCGTGTCGGAACGGCGTTTGATGCCGCATTTGCATCTGAGCTTGCAGGCGGGAGACAATATGATCCTGAAGCGCATGAAGCGCCGCCACAGCCGAGACGATGCCATTGCCTTTTGCCGCGATGTGCAGGCCAGACGGCCCGATATGGTGTTCGGGGCCGATATCATTGCGGGTTTTCCCACGGAAACCGAAGCCATGTTCCAAAAATCGCTGGATCTGGTGGAGGAATGCGACCTTACATGGCTGCATGTATTTCCTTATTCCGAACGGGAGGGCACCCCTGCGGCGCGTATGCCGCAAGTGGACGGGGCTGTGCGTAAAGAACGGGCTGCCCGCCTGCGGGCCGCAGGAGAGCGCAAAGTGGAGGCGCTTTTGGCCGGTCTTGTGGGCAAGCGCCTTCAGGTGTTGATCGAGAAAAACGGCGCGGCCGGGGCTTTGGGCCATTCCGAGCAATTTGCTCCGGTGCGGGTGGCGGGCGATTTTGCACCCGGAACCTTGTTGGATGTACAGATAGAAGCCCATAAAGACGGTCTGTTGCACGCTGTTGCGTTGCAAACCGGTCGGGCAAAACAAGAAGAAAAGAGCGGCCATATGGAAAGGGCATCCCGCCCATGACGGAGCAGAAGAAATCCTGGTTTCGGCGGCTGACAGAGGGGCTGAAACGCTCTACCGGCGTCTTGTCTGGCGGCATTGGTGATATTTTCACCAAAAGGCGGCTGGATGATGCGGCACTGGAAGAACTGGAAGATCTGCTGATTACGTCGGATCTTGGGGTGTCGGTGGCATCGAAACTGACCCAATCCTTGGCGCGGGAGCGTTTTGGCAAGGAAATCTCTGCTGAAGATGTGCGCGGTGTTTTGGCGGGCTATCTCACGGAGATTTTGGCGCCCGTGGCCAAACCCCTGACGATCGATCCAGCTCATCGCCCCCATGTGATCTTGATGGCGGGGGTGAATGGCGCGGGCAAAACCACCACCATCGGCAAGCTGGCGCAGCAATTTCGAGAACAGGGCAAATCGGTGATGCTGGCGGCGGGCGATACATTTCGCGCGGCGGCGGTGGAACAGTTGCAGGTATGGGGCGAGCGCACCGGCTGCCCCGTGGTGACAACCAGGCTGGGCGGCGATGCGGCGGGGCTGGCGTTCGAGGCCATGACCCGCGCCAAGGCCGAAAATGTGGATGTGTTGATGATCGACACCGCCGGACGGCTGCAAAACCGCACGGAACTGATGGAAGAACTGGCGAAAATCGTGCGGGTGATCCGCAAGCAGGATGAAACCGCCCCCCATGATGCGCTGATCGTGCTGGATGCCAGCACTGGCCAGAATGCCATCAATCAGGTGAAGGTATTTTCCGAGGTGGCGCAGCTGACAGGCATTGTCATGACCAAGCTGGATGGTTCGGCGAAGGGCGGCGTTTTGGTGGCGGCGGCGGAACAATTCGGCCTGCCTATCCATGCGGTGGGCGTGGGAGAAGGGGTGGAGGATTTGCGGCCCTTTGATGCTGAAATTTTCGCCCGTACCCTTGTGGGGCTTGAGGTGGAAGACGCCGCGTGAATGATTTGAGTTGGATCCCCCGGCCAGATGATGGCCCCATTGCTGCCTATAATGCGTTGGTAAAGGCGGGGGATTTGCGCCCTGATCCGGTGCAGGCGGATGTGGTGGCGCATCTGGAAGCGCTGCAAAAGGCGCTGTTTGCTCATCACTGCGCCGATGATCGTGGGCGCGGGTTGTTTTCCCGGCTGTTCAAAAAAGCCTCCCGGCCGCCAAACGGGCTTTATCTATGGGGCGGTGTGGGGCGCGGCAAATCCATGCTGATGGATCTGTTTTTCGCCACCGCCCCCATTCAGCACAAGCGTCGGGTGCATTTTCACGAATTCATGCTGGATGTGCATGCGCGTCTCAATGAGTGGCGCGGCCTTAGCCCCATGGAACGCAAACAGCGCGGCGGCGATGCCCGGTCTGATGATCCCATCCCGCCGGTGGCGGCAAGTATTGCGCGGGAAGCCTGCTTGCTGTGCTTCGATGAATTTCACGTCACCGATGTGGCGGATGCGATGATATTGGGGCGGTTGTTTACAGAATTTCTGGCACATGGACTGGTGATCGTCGCCACATCCAACCGCCCCCCCGACGACCTTTACAAAGATGGTTTGAATCGCCAGCTTTTCCTGCCCTTTATCGCCTTGCTGAAAAGCCGCTTCGATATCATCGGGCTGAATGGCCCCATTGATTACCGGTTAGAACGTATGCGCGGCATGGATACATGGTTGGTACCGGTGAATACGGAAACGACCGAGGCCTTGAGCCGCGATTTTTTTCGCCTCACCGACCGCGATGTGGACAATGAGCGTGATGTGCCTTCTGATAAAATCGAAGCACAAGGTCGCGAGATCTTCGTGCCCAAAGCCTGCAAGGGGGTGGCGGTTTTCTCGTTCAAGCGGCTGTGCGCCAACCCTTTGGGGGCAGCGGATTATCTGGCCATTGCCCATCGATATCATACGGTGATTGTGGTGGCGGTGCCGCAAATGGGGCCGGCCCAGCGTAATGAAGCCAAGCGATTCACCACCTTGGTGGATGTGCTTTATGAGCAGAATGTGAAGCTGTTGGCTTCGGCCCAGGCCCAACCGCAAGACCTTTATAAAAATGGCTCTGAGTCGTTTGAATTCGAGCGTACAGTGTCGCGCTTGCTGGAAATGCAATCGCAAGATTATTTAAAGCGTGGTCACGGGGTGCGATAAAACGGCCTGATGGCTTGGTGAAGTCACGGTCACGCGCTATATACACAAACTGCACACGGGGTGCTCGCGCAATTGCGACTTTGGCGTCCGTTGCGCCTCTTGTGCTGCATTGGAATTCGCGCTACGTACCCGGCTTGAAGGCGCTTTTCCGTTTCAAGAGAGCGCGGCCCAAAATGTCCGTCGCTCTCTTCTCATCCAGCCGACCGCGCGCGGCGGTCGCATGACGCATGGAGCAGGCATCCTATGGCAAAAGCCAAAATCGCATTGATCGGCGGCGGCAATATTGGCGGCACGTTGGCTCATCTCGCAGCGCTGAAGGAATTCGGCGATATCGTAATTTTTGACATTGTCGAGGGCTTGCCCCAAGGCAAAGCGCTTGATCTTGCGCAATCGGGGCCGGTTGAAGGCTTTGATGGCGAATTCAAGGGCACGCAAGATTACAAAGACATCGAAGGCGCCGATGTGGTGATCGTGACAGCCGGCGTTCCCAGAAAGCCGGGCATGAGCCGTGATGATCTTCTGGGCATCAATCTCAAGGTCATGAAAGCGGTGGGCGAAGGCATCAAAACTTATGCGCCCAATGCTTTTGTGATCTGCATCACCAACCCTCTGGACGTGATGGTGTGGGCCTTGCGCGAAATCACCGGCCTGCCGCACAATAAGGTTGTGGGTATGGCGGGCGTTCTCGACAGCTCGCGCTTCCGCTTGTTCCTTGCCAATGAATTCAAGGTGTCCGTTGAAGATGTGACCGCTTTCGTTTTGGGCGGGCATGGCGATACCATGGTTCCCCTGACACGCTATTCCACCGTGGCCGGTATTCCGGTGCCCGATCTTATTGAAATGGGCTGGACCACACAGGAAAATATCGACGGCATTGTGCAGCGCACCCGTGATGGCGGCGCGGAAATTGTCAAATTGCTGAAAACCGGGTCGGCTTTTTATGCCCCCGCCACCAGCGCCATCGAAATGGCTGATGCCTATCTGAAAGACAAGAAGCGCGTTCTGCCCGCAGCCGCCCATCTGACGGGCCAATATGGTGTCAATGACATGTATGTGGGTGTGCCGGTGGTCATCGGTGCCGGTGGTGTTGAACGCATTGTCGAAGTGTCCTTGACCAAAGACGAAAAGGCCATGTTCCAGACTTCTGTGGACGCAGTGAGTGGTCTTGTAGACGCGGTGAAAAAAATCGACCAGAGCATTGGTGCCTGATCACCTTTTCTGGTGGTGGACCGATGTGATCCTGACAAGGAAGCGATTGAATGAATATTCATGAATATCAGGCGAAAAGCCTGCTCAAAAAATACGGTGCGGCCGTGCTTGGCGGGGGCGTTGCTTATACCCCGGCCGAAGCTGTGGACGCTGCAAAAGCGCTGGGTGGCCCTGTGTGGGTTGTGAAAGCGCAGATCCATGCGGGCGGTCGCGGTAAAGGCGGCGGCGTGAAGGTGGTGAAATCTATCCAGGAAGTGGAAGATTGCGCCCGCAATATGCTGGGTATGCAGCTTGTGACGCACCAGACCGGCCCCGAAGGCAAAGAGGTGCGCCGCGTCTATATCGAAGATGCTGCGCCATTGATAAAGAGCTTTATCTGTCGATTCTTGTGGATCGGGCATCCGGGCGTCCGGCGATCATCGCCTCCACCGAAGGCGGGATGGATATCGAGGAAGTGGCGGCCAAAACGCCGGAAAAAATCCATACCATCACCATCGACCCGGCCACGGGCCTGATGCCCCATCATCAGCGGCGCGTGGCCTTCAGCCTTGGGCTTTCCGGCGATGCGTTGAAAAAAACCATGAAGGTGGTGAAGGCGCTTTATGATGCCTTTATCGATCTGGATGCCAGCCTTTTGGAAGTGAATCCGCTCGTTGTCACCAAAGACAATGATGTGGTGGTTCTGGACGCGAAAATGTCCTTCGATGGCAATGCTTTGTTCCGTCATGCCGATGTGCGCGAACTGCGCGACGAATCGGAAGAAGACGAAATGGAGCTGCGTGCTGCCAAGCACGAGCTGAATTATATCCGTTTGGATGGTTCTATCGGCTGCATGGTGAATGGCGCCGGTCTGGCCATGGCCACCATGGATATCATCAAGCTGAAAGGTGGCGAGCCTGCCAATTTCCTCGATGTGGGCGGCGGAGCCACCAAAGAGCGTGTGACCGAAGCCTTCAAGATCATCTTGTCCGATGAAAATGTTGAAGCCATTCTGGTGAATATCTTTGGCGGCATCATGCGGTGCGACATTATCGCTGATGGCATTATCACCGCAGCTCGGGAAGTGAACCTGACCGTGCCTTTGGTCGTGCGTTTGGCCGGAACCAATGTGGAACTGGGCAAGCAGATGCTAAGTGAATCCGGCTTGGCGATTACCGCTGCCGACGATCTGAATGACGCCGCCGTGAAAGCGGTCGCCGCTGTAAAAGGGGAGGCATGAGCCAATGGCTGTCCTCGTTGATAAAAATACCAAGGTCATTTGTCAGGGCTTCACAGGAAGTCAGGGCACGTTCCATTCGGAACAGGCTATTGCCTATGGCACCCAGATGGTCGGTGGTGTGACGCCGGGCAAAGGCGGCACCAAGCATTTGGATCTGCCGGTGTTCGATACGGTGCATGATGCCCGCGAAAAAACCGGGGCCAATGCCAGCGCCATTTATGTGCCGCCGCCTTTCGCCGCCGATGCCATTTTGGAAGCCATCGATGCGGGCATCGAATTGATTGTCACCATCACCGAAGGGATTCCGGTGCTGGATATGGTGCGGGTGAAGCGCGCCTTGTCCAATTCTTCTTCACGTTTGGTGGGGCCGAACTGCCCCGGCGTCATCACGCCGGATGCCTGCAAGATCGGCATCATGCCCGGCCATATTCATCGCCGTGGCTCGGTGGGGATCGTGTCGCGTTCCGGCACACTCACCTATGAAGCCGTGGCGCAAACCACCGCAGCCGGACTGGGGCAGTCCACCTGCGTCGGCATTGGCGGCGATCCGGTGAATGGCACCAATTTCATCGACGTGCTGGACCTGTTCTTGGCCGATGATGAAACTCAATCCATTATCATGATTGGTGAAATCGGTGGATCTGCGGAAGAAGAAGCGGCAGAGTTTCTGGCGCAGTCCAAGGTGAAAAAGCCGGTTGTCGGGTTCGTTGCCGGACGCACAGCCCCTCCGGGCCGTACCATGGGCCATGCGGGTGCGATCGTTTCTGGTGGCAAAGGCGGTGCCGAGGATAAGATCGCGGCGATGAAGGAAGCGGGCATTGTTGTTGCTGACAGCCCGGCCTCGCTGGGAACCACTCTTGTTGACGTGTTAAAGGGCTGAATGCCTTCTTATAGGGAGACTCATTGATGGGTCGAGATATTGAACTGCCGGATATGTTGTCTGGTGCCAGTTCCGCATTCGTCGAGTCACTCTATGATCGCTATACTGCCGATCCCCAATCGGTGGATGAAAGCTGGCGTGGCTATTTCGACCGCCTTGAAAAAGGCGCGTCGGAAGCCGCCCAGAAGCCCTCTTGGGCGCGCTCGGATTGGCCCAATTATGGTGCCGATGATCTGACAATGGCGCTCAATCCGGGGGCGGCGACAGCGGACAAGCCTGCCAAGGCGAAAGCTGCTGCTCCCGCGGCGGATATTGATGTGCGGTCCGCTACCCTTGATTCCATCCGCGCGTTGATGATGATCCGGGCCTATCGTGTGCGCGGACATCTTTTGGCGAAGCTCGATCCTTTGGGGCTGGAAGATCGCCCCCGCCATGCAGAGCTGGAACCGCAAACTTATGGTTTCGGTGAAGAGGACATGGACCGCCCGATCTTCATCGATCATGTGCTGGGGCTTGAGATGGCCACTGTGCGCGAGATCATCGAGATTGTGGAGCGCACCTATTGCCACCATGTGGGTGTCGAGTTCATGCACATCAATGAACCCGAAGAAAAAGCATGGATCCAAAATCGCATTGAAGGCCGCGATAAGGAAATCCAGTTCAGCCGCTTGGGTAAGCGCGCGATTTTGCGCAAGTTGATCGAAGCGGAAAATTTCGAGAAATTCCTCGGCAAAAAATATACCGGCACCAAGCGCTTTGGCCTTGATGGGGCGGAAGCCATGGTGCCCGCCTTGAAGGGGTAATCAAAACCGGCGGTCAGAACGGGGTGCAAGAGATTATCATCGGGATGCCGCATCGTGGGCGCCTGAATGTGCTTGCGACTGTGATGCAAAAGCCATTCCGTCAGATTTTCCATGAATTCCACGGTGGTGCGGCGCACCCCGAAGAGGTGGAAGGCTCCGGGGATGTGAAATATCATCTGGGCACCTCCTCGGACCGGGATTTCGACGGCAATGAGGTGCATTTATCATTGTCTCCTAATCCGTCGCATCTGGAGGCGGTGGATCCGGTGGTGCTAGGCAAAGCGCGCGCCAAACAAACCCAGCGTATGGATGTGGAGCGGGGCGAAGTTCTGTCGCTCTTGTTGCATGGCGATGCGGCTTTTGCCGGCCAAGGGCTGGTGGCAGAATGTCTGATGCTATCGGGCCTGCGCGGCTATCGCACCGGGGGTACGGTCCATTTTATTGTCAATAATCAGATCGGCTTCACCACTTCGCCGTCTTATTCGCGCTCGTCGCCTTATCCTTCGGATGTGGCCAAGATGGTGCAATCGCCGATTTTCCATGTGAATGGCGATGATCCGGAAGCCGTGGTGTTTGCCTGTAAGGTGGCGACCGAGTTTCGGCAGGCTTTCAAAAAAGATGTGGTGGTGGATATGTTCTGCTATCGCCGCTTTGGCCATAATGAAGCCGATGAACCGGCCTTCACCCAGCCTTTGATGTATGCGGCGATCAAGAAGCATACCTCTGTCACGCAGGTTTATGCCAAGCGCCTGGAAGCTGAAGGCGTTGTGACCGCCGATGAAGTGACAGCGTGGATCGATGAATTCCATGCCATGCTGGAAGAAGAATTCGAAGCCGGGAAAAACCATAAGCCGAACAAGGCCGATTGGCTGGAAGGGCGCTGGACCGGATTTTCGCAGCCGGAAGCCACCAATCAGGCCCGCCGCGCCGAAACCGGTGTGGATGTGGCCACCCTGCGCGAAGTGGGGGCGGTGCTGACAACGGTTCCCGATAATTTCAATCCTCATCGCACATTGCGGCGTATTCTGGATGCCAAAGACCAGATGATAGAGCAGGGCACCGGGCTGGATTGGGCCACGGGGGAAGCGCTGGCTTATGGGACATTGCTGGCCGAAGGCTATCATGTGCGTCTGTCGGGGCAGGATTCCGGGCGCGGCACGTTCTCGCAACGTCATGCGGTGTGGGTCGATCAAAAAACCGAAGAACGTTATATCCCGCTGGATATGGTGAAAAAAGGCGCCCATTTTGAAGTGCTGGACAGCCCGTTGTCCGAAGCGGGTGTGCTTGGCTTTGAATATGGCTATAGCCTTGCCGAGCCCATGGCTCTGGTTTTGTGGGAAGCGCAATTCGGTGATTTTGCCAATGGCGCCCAAGTGATCATCGATCAGTTTATCGCTTCGGGTGAAGCCAAATGGCTGCGGATGTCGGGCCTCGTAATGTTGTTGCCCCATGGCTATGAAGGTCAAGGGCCGGAACATAGCTCGGCGCGGTTGGAGCGGTATCTGCAGCTTTGTGCCGAAGATAATATGCAGGTGGCAAACTGCACCACGCCTGCCAGCTATTTCCATATTCTGCGTCGCCAGATGCACCGGAAATTCCGCAAGCCCTTGATTATCATGACGCCCAAATCATTGCTGCGTCATAAGCGGGCTACCTCCAGCCTTGCGGATATGGGGCCGGGGTCGCAGTTCCATCGGGTATTGCGCGATGATGCGGAAACAAAGCCCGGCACGACATTGGCGCTGAAGCCCCATAAGGACATCAAGCGGGTGATCCTGTGTTCCGGCAAGGTATATTACGATCTTGTGGATGAACGGGAAGCGCGAGAGCAGACAGACAGTTATATTTTGCGCGTGGAACAGCTTTATCCCTTCCCCCATGAAACGCTGGTGGCGGAATTAAAGCGCTTCAAGAACGCCAAGAGCATTGTGTGGTGCCAGGAAGAGCCAAAAAATATGGGGGCATGGACCTTTATCGAGCCATATCTGGAGGCCGCCATGGCAGAAGCCAATTGCGCCCATGCCCGCCCGCATTATGCCGGGCGGCGGCCCACAGCGTCTACGGCAACCGGTTTGGCCTCGCGTCATGCCAAAGAACAGGCGACCCTTCTCGATCAGGCGCTTACCTCATAGCGTTTGTTCATATCGTCATCATTTAATTTTTGCCGTCTAAGGCGGTCAGGGTAGAGATAAGGAGCACGATCAGATGGCCGAGGAAATTCGCATCCCCAGCCTTGGTGAGTCCGTCACCGAAGCCACCATTGCCAAGTGGCTGAAAGCTGAAGGTGAAGCGGTGAAGGCTGACGAACCTGTTGCTGAACTGGAAACCGATAAAGTCTCCATGGAAGTGAACGCGCCGGTGGCGGGTGTGCTGTCTGAACAGTTGGTGGCGGAAGGCGACACCGTCGAGGTGGGGGCGCTGATCGGCAAGATCGACAAGGATGCCAAAGCGCAGTCTTCTGCAGCTCCCGCTCCGAAAGCGGCGGATAGCACCAAGGATAGCGGTGCCTCTTCTGCTGCCGATAATGCGAAACTGGTGGATGTGGTTGTTCCCGAAGCGGGGGAATCGGTGACAGAAGCCGGGCTTGGCGCATGGATGAAAGCCAAGGGCGACGCCGTTGCCGAGGATGAGCCCATTGCCGAACTGGAAACCGATAAAGCGGCGATGGAAGTGAATGCACCGGTGGCCGGTGTGCTTGCCGAAGTGCTGGTGGAAGAGGGCGCGACCGTTGCGCCCGGTGATGTGATTGGCCGCATTGCCAAAGGGGCAAAGGCCGGTGCCACCGCCACGGCTCAGGCCGCTTCTGCCGATACGCCGAAAAAGGCCGATGCTCCGGCAGCGGTATCCACGGCACCGCAAGATACCACAGCATCGCAGCCCATGGCCCCCGCCGTGCGCAGATTGCTCGCGGATTATAATCTGGACCCGGCCTCCATCAAAGGCACCGGCAAAGATGATCGCCTGACCAAAGCGGATGTGTTGAGTGCCATTGAAAACGGTTCGGCCCGGACCCTGACGGCGCCTGCGGCGGCGGGTGCAGCACCGGCTGCTGTGGCGGCCTCGGCCCCACGGGAAGAGCGTGTTCCCATGACCCGGATGCGTAAGCGCATTGCCGAACGTTTGAAGGATGCCCAGAACACCGCAGCCATGCTCACCACCTTCAATGATGTGGACATGACGGCGGTGATCGAATCCCGTAAAAAATATAAAGACCTGTTTGAAAAGAAACACGGCATCAAGTTGGGCTTCATGTCGTTCTTCGTACAGGCTGCGGTTTTGGCCTTGCGTGAAGTGCCGGGGGTCAATGCGCGCATTGATGGCGACGAGATCGTCTATCAGAATTTCTACAATATCGGTGTGGCGGTGTCCGCTCCTACCGGGCTTGTGGTGCCGGTGGTGCGGGATGCGGATGCGTTGTCTTTCGCCGATACGGAAAAAGAAATTGTCGCTTATGGCAAGAAAGCCCGCGATGGCAAGTTGTCCATCAATGATCTCACCGGCGGCACCTTTACCATTTCCAATGGCGGTATTTTCGGATCCCTGCTGTCCACGCCGATCCTGAATGCGCCGCAATCGGCCATTTTGGGGATGCACCGGATCGAAGAACGTCCTGTGGCCATCAAAGGCGAGGTGGTGATCCGGCCGATGATGTATCTGGCGCTGTCCTATGACCATCGTCTGATTGATGGTCGGGAGGCGGTGACCTTCCTGGTGCGGATGAAGGATGCTCTTGAAGATCCCAGCCGTTTGTTGCTGGACCTTTGATTGCAATTCCCGATGCCTTTTTGGCCGGACAGTGAAGCGGAGAATGAAAAATGGCTGACGATTTTGATCTTGTGATTTTGGGGGCTGGCCCCGGTGGGTATGTGGCAGCCATTCGCGCCGCCCAATTGGGGCTGAAAACGGCCTGCGTGGAAAAGCGTGGAACCCTTGGTGGCACCTGCCTCAATGTAGGTTGTATTCCATCAAAAGCCTTGCTGCATGCGTCGGAACTTTATGCGGAAACCAGTTCGGGGCATATGGATCAATGGGGCGTTGGCGTTGGCAAGGTGACCCTTGATCTGGACAAAATGGTGAAAGCCAAAGACGAGTCTGTGTCCGGCCTGACCAAAGGCGTTGAGGGTTTGTTCAAAAAGAACAAGGTGGAATGGGTCAAAGGCACGGGGAAGTTCAAGAACAAGAACACCATCAGCGTTGCCCTGACCGATGGTGGCACCCGCGAGCTGAAGGCGAAGAATGTGATTATCGCCACCGGGTCTGATGTGGCGGGCTTACCCAATGTCACCATCGACGGAAAGCGGGTTGTCAGTTCGACCGAAGCCTTGTCGCTTCCCTCTGTGCCCAAGCATCTGGTGGTTATTGGCGGTGGCTATATCGGGCTTGAGCTAGGCTCCGTATGGCGTCGTTTGGGGTCTGAAGTGACGGTGGTTGAATATCTTGACCGCATTTTGCCCGGCATGGATGGAGAAGTTTCGAAGAATTTCGAACGCATTCTCAAAAAGCAAGGCATGACCTTTCGTAAAAGCATGAAAGTAACCGGCGTCGAGGCTTTGAAGAACAAAGCCAAGGTGTCGGTGGAACCGGCCAAAGGCGGCGATGCCGAAGTGATTGAAGCGGATGTGGTGTTGTTGGCGGTGGGCCGCAAACCGCATACGGACAGCCTTGATCTTCAAAATGCCGGCCTGAAAACCGATGAACGGGGACGGATCGATATCAATGACGATTTCTCGACCGATGTGCCCGGTATTTGGGCCATTGGCGATGTGGTGAAAGGCCCGATGCTGGCCCATAAGGCTGAAGATGAAGGCCTTGCTTGCGCCGAGAATATTGCCGGGCTGACCGGCATGGTGAACCATGATGTGATCCCCGGTGTTGTCTATACAATGCCGGAAGTGGCAAGCGTTGGTAAAACCGAGGAAGAGCTGAAAGCTGCGGGCGTTTCTTATTCTGTAGGGAAATTCCCGTTCATGGCCAATTCCCGCGCCAAAACCAACAAAGACACCGAAGGCTTTGTGAAAATCCTTGCCGATGCGGAAACGGATCGGGTCCTGGGCGTGCATATCATTGGCAGCCTTGCGGGGACCATGATAGCGGAAGCGGCCTTGGCGATGGAATTCGGGGCCAGCTCAGAGGATATTGCGCTGACCTGTCATGCGCATCCCACCCATCCGGAAGCGGTGAAAGAAGCGGCAATGGCCGTGCATGGCCGCGCCATCCATATCTAAAGCCACAGATTGAATGTACTGGCCCATCCCGAAAGTTCAGGCGGGTTGGGCCAGTTTCTCTGCTTCACATAAAACGCGGTCTTGGGGAAAGCACAGGCAAGCCGTGGTGCCTTTTCCCGGTACAGAATGCAACCATGCCTTGCCGCCGTGCAGGGCCATCAGGCGACGCACCAGCGGCAGGCCGGTGCCGGTTCCCGCAGCGGACCGATCCAGATCCTTTTCTATCTGCAAAAAGGGTTCAAACACCAGATCCTGTGCATTTTTGGGAATTCCGATGCCGTGATCGGTCAGCTCCATATGATAGTGCCCGTCTTTCAGCCTTGCCCGTAAGGTGATCACCGTATCTTCCGGTGAGAATTTGATGGCATTGTCTAATAGATTGATCAAAATAATACGCAAGGCGCGGCGCTCCGCCCATAAGCGGAGCGGCTCATGTTCGATATTGAGCGCCAGGGACAGATTTTTTTGCTCGGCCTTTTCCGATTGTGCCTTGAGGGTTTCCAATGCCAGTTCATGGGGGTCGAGCGCCGCTTCCCGCATTTCATAGCGCCCCGCTTCGATTTTCGAAATATCCAGAAGATTACCAATGAGTTCGAGCAAACTTTTGCCACTGTCTAAAACATAGCTCGCATAGGTACGTAAGGTTGCATGCGGGACAGATTCTTTCGCCGTCTTGATCAGTTCGCTGAAGCCGATGATGGCATTCAAGGGGGTGCGCAGTTCGTGGCTCATGACCGCAAGAAATTGCGATTTGGACCGGCTTGCGGATTCGGCCTCTTCCCGTGCTTCTTTCAGTTCTTGTGCAGATTTGCGGAATTGGTCGAGCGTGCGGGCCAGGTCTCCGAACTCGTCTTTGCGGTGCAAGCCCGAAATATGGGCGTTCAAATCACCACCGGCCAGTCTGCCGACTCCATTATGCAACCGGCCCAGATGCCGGGCCACAAACAGCGCCGCCCCGGCGGAATAAAGGGCGGTGATTAATCCCGAAACCCATAGCAAGCTTGTCAGGGCAATCACCAAGCGGCTGTTCAAGCTGTTCACGCTTGTATCGATATTATGGATTTCTTCTGCAAATTCTTCTTCTATTTCAGGTAGTTGACTGGAAAGTTTGGCGAAAGGGGCGAGTTTATCGCCCAAGGCGGCCAGAATTTTATCAGCCGTATGAACGGTTTGTGCACAGCCTTCCCGTAAGGCAGGGGCAGAAAGAAGGCGTAAAGGGGCGCCAACGGGACGGTCCATGATGAAGGTGCAATCTTCGCCCCATTTTTTAACGGCATGGGCCAAGTGTTCCATTTCCACACGGGCGTTCTGGTTCGTTTCCGGTGCGGACAGCATGGCGGTTAGCTTGGTGACATCCCTTAAATGCTGATAGCTCAAGCGATGAAGGATACCCCCGTCTTTCTGGATATGGGTTGCGGCGATGGCAACAAGCGTAAACGCAAAAATAGCGCCCGCGATGGAGAAGAGGCGAGATCTTACGGAAGAGAGGGAACCCACTGTCTTCTCCAATCTGTACCAAGTGTTACACTTATTAGATGAAAATTTTATATAGGGTTCTCGTTATGGCAAGTCACATTGTCGTTAAATTTCTTAACCTTTCATCATATTTCATCTGGCGCCGCTCCGAATGGCTTGCACCGTCTTCGGAACATAGGGGAAAGTGTGCCGGCGCTTTTCAGACACACAATGCCGTGAGGACGGGATATGGATATTTGGATGTTGCCATTGCTCGCCCTTGCCGGTGTTCTGGCTGGATGGTTGAATGTGTTGGCGGGGGGCGGGTCTATGGTCAGCGTGCTTGCCATGTTGTTCATGGGCATCCCCGGCCCCATTGCCAATGGCACCTTTCGCGTTGCTATTCTTGCCCAGAATTTCACTGCCGTAACATCGTTTCGCCAGCGCGGATTTTCCGATTTTCGCTTGTCACTTTCCTTGGCGGCGGCGGCTTCTGTGGGGGCTGTGGCCGGGGCGATGGTCGGGGTGCAGCTGTCGGGGCTGTGGTTTAACCGGGCTTTGGGTCTGGTGATGGTGGGGGTGCTGGTTTTGATGGCGACGGATTGGGGTCGCGCAACGCCCCAGCCTGCAAAGGAAACGCCCGGGGGTCCGAAAAATCTGGTGCTTGGCCATATTTTAATGGTGGGGGCCGGGCTTTGGGGCGGATTCATTCAAATTGGTGTCGGGTTTATTTTCATGCCTATTCTGGCCCGTGTGATGGGCATCGATCTGGTGCGGGTGAACATGCACAAGGTGTTCATTGTGATGGTCTATACCAGCATTGCGCTTTTGGTTTTTGCAAGCCAGGGGGGCGTGTTGTGGAGCGCCGGATTGGCCCTTGCCTTCGGCCATGCCATCGGGGCTTGGCTTGGCGTGCGCAGTGCGGTTCTAAAGGGAGACAAGCTGATCCGCCGGGTTTTCATGTTGATGATTTCGGCTTTGGTGGTGAAGCTGCTATTTTTTCCCTAATCGATAAAAGCAGCCATTGATTGCACTGCCGTTCCTTTCGGGGTACACCGAGGAAAGACTGTCCTGTCCCTCAAAATGAGAGGTCGCCCGGCCGCCATGCCGTTCTATCTGCCAATCGCAGAGATGTCGCTTAACATCTTCCTGGTGATTGGGCTTGGGGTGGCCGTTGGGTTTTTGTCCGGCATGTTTGGTGTCGGCGGCGGCTTTCTGATGACTCCCTTGCTGATTTTTTCCGGCGTTCCCCCCGCTGTGGCAGTGGCTACCGGCGCGAATCTGATCACCGCTTCGTCTGTTTCCGGGGCGATTACCCATTGGCGACGGGGCGGCGTGGATCTGAAATTGGGCGGTGTCTTGACCGTTGGCGGGGCCATCGGGTCGGTGCTGGGCGCATGGCTTTTTACTTGGCTGGAAGCCATTGGCCAAGTGGAGTTGATGATTTCGCTTCTCTATGTGGTGTTTTTGGGCGGGATTGGCGGCTTGATGCTGTGGGAAAGTCTATCGGCTTTGCTGCGTAGCCGCCGGGGCGGCGCCCCC
>NZ_BKCL01000011.1:0-71399 GCF_008579125.1 Iodidimonas gelatinilytica
AGCGCCAAAAGCGCTCCCTTTTTATTGTCAAATCAAAGCCTTCATGAAGGGCTTACCAGCCGCACTCACGGTCGGCATTCTGTTCATCCAACCATTCTTTCAGCGGTGCGAAATAGGCAAGGATCGCCGTGGCATCGGCTTCAGACTTGCCGGTAAAGGCAGCCAAAGCATCTTGCCAGGGTTTGGATGCGCCCATTTCCAGCATTTCGTTGAATTTTTCACCCACGGCTTCATTGCCATAGATGGAGCAACGATGCAGTGGCCCTTCCCAACCGGCCAGATCGCATGCGGCTTTCTGGAACTGGAACTGGAAAATATGCGACAGGAAATAGCGCATATAAGGCGTGTTGCCCGGAATATGGAACTTTGCACCGGGATCAAAGGCATCGGCGGGGCGATCATTGGGGGCCCGCACGCCCTGATATTGTTCGCGCAGCTTCCACCAGCCATCATTATAGCTATCCGGTGTCAGTTCGCCGGAGAACACTTGCCAGCGCCATTTGTCCACCATCAGGCCAAAAGGCAGGAATGCCACTTTATCCAAGGCTTGGCGGAGCAAAATCCCCAGATCCGCCTCTGCGGGAGGCAGATCTTCCAACAGGCCGATCTGCTGCAGATAGTCCGGCGTGATGGACAAGGCGATCATGTCGCCAATGGCTTCATGGAATCCGTCATTGGGATCATTGCGGAACAGCGGATCCTGCACCGAATAGGCGCGCTGATAGATATTATGGCCGATTTCATGATGGATGGTCTGGAAATCTTCGGCATCCACCTTGATGCACATCTTGATGCGGATATCGTCGATATCGTTCAGATTCCACGCCGAGGCATGGCACACCACATCGCGGTCTTCGGGTTTGAGGAACAGTGACCGCTCATAAAAGGTTTCGGGCAGGGGGTCGAAACCCACCGAGGTGAAGAAGCCCTCGGCGGTTTTTACCATGTCCAATTCGCTATAGTTCTTTTCCGCCAGCAAAGCGGTCAGATCATAAGCGGGGGCGGTGCCTTCGGGGGCCACTTTATCATACACATTGCCCCAGCTTTGCGCCCACATATTGCCCAGAAGATGCGCCGGGATTGCTTGATCCAGCGGCACCACCTCGTCGCCATAGCTTTCATTGAGCTTGGCCCGCACATGGCATTGAAGCGCATCATAAAGCGGTTTCACTTCGCCCCATAAGCGATCCACATCACCTGCGAAGGCATCGGCATCCATATCGTATTTGGAGCGCCACATGGTGCCCACATCTTTAAAGCCCAGCCCTTCGGCCCCGGCATTGGCGATATCCACCATACGGGCATATTTGTCTTTCATGGCGGGCGAGATCGTGCGCCAGCCGCTCCATGCTTCCAGCAATTCATCGGGGTTGCTGGAACTGCCGATCACATGCTCAAGCTCGGTAAGGCTAAGGCAGCCATCGGGGCGGGCATAGGAGCCAAGCACCGTCTTGCCGTCTTCGGGGCAGTATTTGCCCTTCCCGTAAGACGCTTCAAGGTCGGTGGTGATTTGGGCCAGCTCGGCGGTGGCTTCGGTGTCACCAGCGGGAGCGGGCAGGGTCAGTCCCAGCCGCAAAAGATTGATCTTGCGAGCCACATCGGCGGGAAGGTCCAGATCGCGGAACGTGCTGGCTTTCTGTGCCAGCTCCACGCCCAGAGTGGTCATTTTCTCGCTGCTTTTGGCGCTCAACCAGTTGGTGTCATAGGTGATGAAATTGGAATTCACCCAAGCGGTGCGCGCCGCCGCTTCCGATTCGCGCGATACCGTGGCTTCGGCCTCCTTGACGAACTGGATGGCGTCTTCCACCGTTGGCGCCGCTTTGGTGGCGTCGGCATTTTGCGCCGTGTTATTGTCACAGGCTGCCAGCAGGCCAAGGCTGCCATGCTCAGCACCAGCCGAGAGGCCAGCCCAAAGCGTTTTTTCCCCAAATAAGCTGTCATTGTCCTTACTCCCTTCTCACCGCACATGGATCGCGCGGCCTTTGTCGGTGCTTAATGGAAACCGGACAGCCTCTCTTGTCAACGGAGCATGGTAGAGAGATGGATTTGGCTCATTATTGTGAGGGGGGGAGGAACTGGTTATGATTTGCTGTCGAGTGATGGCTGTATCGGGGGGCTGATATGGCTTTAGGGGAAAGCGATGTCAGACAAGAATGGGAAAACATGCCAGAAAGACCGGGCGGAGAAGTCGGTCAGGAAGATGTCATGGGGCGATCGATGCGAGGAACTCGCTAAAATTTTTATATTTGCCGCATCCTTGTGGACGATTATGGCATTGGACCCCTTGGGGCTTGTCAGTGCCGCGGACCATTTTTCGCAAGATGCTTTTAGCAAGCTGACAGGACCGTTTCATTCTCAGGACGCCGTGGACCGGATCACTGTGGTGCTGATCGATGATGCAGATATTCCAATCTGGCCCGGTGAATCACCCGATAATTGGCCTATTTCCCATGCCGACCATCTGTGTTTATTGCGCTTGATCTTGTCTTACGAACCGCAATCGGTGTTTGCCGATATTTTATTGGCCGGGGAAAGAGAGGATGAAGGAACCGGACCGTTGATTTCGTTTCTTTCTGCCTATGCTCAAGGCACCTCCTTACCAGACGACGCTCTGTGTGGAACGGATGTGCCTGCCTTTGAAATGCGCCCCCCCATACTTTTCGCAGATATTCCCCCTATTCTTGATGCTATGGGGAATGCGGAAACCGGGCGGGTTCACAGCCGTGAACGCGGGCTTCGGGCTGATATTGCCAAGAGCGGGGTAGAGCGTGTGATGGTGAAATGGGCCGGGTATGGAAATCTATATCCTTTCCAAGTGCCCGATGGCACGGGGGGCAAAATTATGACGCCCGCAGTGCGCATGTGGCAGGCTTCGCTTGAGGATGAACGCCTTGCAGCTGATCTTGTTCAGGCGATCGAGACGGGAAATGATACATCCGGGTTGGGGCAGCCCTTGGAGCTTATGTGGAATGCGCGGCCATATCCGGGGGCGCCTGTGCCACAGAATATGCACCGATGCCCTTTTGGAACGCCTTCTGTCGTCGGACGTTTTTTTGAAATGCTTGGTTTGTTGGCAAAAGGCATTTTTCATTCTTCCGCACCGGGGACAAAATGGGATATTCCGCAAATTTGCCAAACATTTGATACCGTGCATGCCAGCGAATTGGTGCGGCAGGATCTGGTGGCGCCTGAGCAGCTTTCACAACGCCTGAAGGGGCGCCATGTGTTGATCGGTGCCAATGTATCCAGCTATCCAGATTTGATTGAATCGCCGGTTTCCGGGCTTGTACCTGGTGTGTATTTGCATGCCACGGCGCTGGATAATTTGCTGCTTTACGGGGCTGATTATATGCGCAAAGCCCCTGAAAAAATGGCCAATTTCATCGAGGTTATATTGGCCGTCATATTGGCCATACTCCATGCACCGATGCAGGGCCTTTGGAAGTCATCAAAACAATCTTTTTTGGGCCAATGTGGCGGTATATTGGCGTGCCTTTCGGCATTTGTCGGGGTTGTTTTTCTGATCGTGTGGGTGGAGGCGTCTTTGTGGGATTATATGCCTGCCAATTGGGCGCTTTTGGTGGCGGCAGCCATGGGAGGAGCGTTACCACCACTGGATTGGATCACGAAGCGTTTGCGGGGCGGGCTTTCTAGATAGGTGCGGCTCAGTCGGACTGTCCTGTCTATGCTAAGGGTGTGTTGGGGGATGAATTTTTTGAAATTTTTTGCATTTTTTTAAGAAATAGAGTCAAAGTAATATGTGCTCTGTGGTTGTAGTGGACGATGCTGGATGTGGGGCAAAGTCATGGGGAATACAATGACCAATTGGCTGGTTTCAAGGCATGTAAAAGCTGTCTGTCTTTTGGGCTGTGGCGTTTTGCTTGGCATTGGCAGCTTCGGGTTTGTTTTAAGTGAAGATGCAGATGCACTTGCCGCTACAATGGAAGCCAAAGCATCAGAGCCCGCGTTGGTTATCAGCGGATTTCGTGAGGTGCCGCTTCAGACCTACCATATGAATGGCAGCTTTGCGGAAAAGTTGGGTGCGGAGCAATTGGCCGATCCGCAAAAGCGCGTAACCGTGCGGGGGTTCAATAACCGGTCCAAGTTGATCCTGATTGAATTGGCAGATCAGGGATATTTTTTTGTGCATCGTGATGATGTGATCGCCAGTGATGAAGAGGCATTGAAGGCGCATACGCGCAAGAAAAGCCGTGGACTTGTGTGCTTGGCGCGTAGTGATAATCACAGACAAATCTCGCAACCGCGCGATACACGCCGAGCTTATACCAAGGGGCTGTCTGACAATCCTTGTTAATCATCTTGCTAAGAGGGGTTAGGTTGTGTTTGGGGGATTTATGATGAAGCGGCCATGGATAGCATTTGGCTTGTTATTTGGTCTGTCCGGCTGCCTTGGCAGCACGAGCGGTTCTGAGACCCGCTATCTGGTGAGAGCAGAAGCCAATCCTGTCGATTATAGTCGCTTAAAGGAACGTCGAGCAGACGCCTTTTCTCAAGTTGATGGGGGCGAATCGGGTACCTTGGCTTGCGGGCGGACCCCACCATTGAATTGCCACCTGGGGTGAATATTCTTGTTGATGAGAAGGTGGAAGAGCATCTGGCTAAAAATCTGCAACAATTGCTGGCACATTGGCCTGGTGATGTGCCGGATATCACATTGGTTTTGAATGATGGCTCCGCTTATCACGCCAGTGCTGTGCCCACCGGGCAGATTGTGTTGCAGCTTGGTGTTTTGAAAAACGTTGAAAGCTTTGACGAACTGTCTTTCGTTCTTGCTCATGAAGCGGCACATATCTTGAAAGATCATTTCCGGTCTGTGGAAAAGCGTGAAGAGTTGGATTCAGCCATGGTTTTGGGGCTGCAACTCGTTGCAACCGGCGATTCCCTTGCCCATGATGGCTCAGCGTCGGAGGTTACCCAAAAGGCTGCGTTGGCAACGCAATTGGGGGCTGTGGCCAATGATTTGATGGGGTTTGGCTGGGACCGTGGACAGGAAATAGAAGCGGATGGAATTGCCTATGAATTGCTGCTTGATGCGGGATTGTCCGGGGATGGGGCGATGGATAGCATCGACCGGCTGATCTCCGAAGAAGATAAGGTAGAAAAAGCGTTGGAAGAACGCTGCGGTGGCAAGCCATCGATCGCCCGTGATTTTTTGGGTGGCCTTACAAAGAGTTTTTCAGACGCTATCGCTAAAAAAGAAGCTGTTCCTGCTGATCCTTTATGTTCCGGTGTGAAGCGGACTTTAGCGTCTTTTACCAAATCGCACCCCAAAGCATCAGATCGGCGTAAAGCGCTAGAAGCTCATAATGATCTGCATTTTTCGGACCGTGCGGTGGTGTTGCAACAGGTTTTTGAGGAAGGGGGCTATCTGGCCCAAATTTCTCCCAATGGCAGTATTTCCCGTACAGAGCGGGCGCGGTTGGTTTTAGCGGCGCTCGAGCGGGATGATGTGAGCCAAGCTAAAAGTCTGGTCTCTGGGGTGCTTCTGGATGAAAATGATCCACTCCCATGGGGGCGGTATGCACGGTATCATTATCGTATGCGTACCGGTGATCGCGCCGGTGCGATCAGAGATTTGGAATTCTCTGTCGCTGATGGGGGCGCTTTTCGTGAAATATATAAAGAATTAGCGGAACGCTATGCACAAGATGGCCGTTTTCATGATGCCATTGCGCATGTGGATATGGCGGCAAGCCGTTTTGGCTATCCCGAACTCCATTATGTAGCAAAGCTGCGTTACCTGATCCTTGCTGAAGATATCCCGGGTGCATGGACAATTTACGGCCAATGCACCCGTCAGCGTGCGCTTGCTGAACAGTGTGGGCAAGTGGCAGACATTCATGACTTGGATACCCGCTATAAAGCATATAAAGCCGAAAAAGAAGAAACGGAGCTTTTGAAGGGGGAAGGCGGTGAAGTGGTTTCTGGTTCTTTCTGAGGAGTGAAGGCAGGAGGGGGATTTAGGATGCTGGCTGCTTATTTGGGATCAGTATAAGGGCCGTCTTCCATTCCGCAGGAGAAGACTCCATATTGGGGGCATGTCAGCATCACAGCCCCATATCAATCCCCATGTGTTTATCCCGAAAAAGCCGGTGCGTCCGGAAAAGTCCGAAGGCGGTATCCGGTTTCGGCTGGATAGCGACTATGAGCCCGCCGGCGACCAACCCACCGCCATTGCCGAGCTTTTGGAAGGCTTTGGCGATGGCGAGCAAAACCAGGTGCTTTTGGGGGTCACGGGATCGGGTAAAACCTTCACCATGGCGCAGGTGATCGCTGCCAGCCAGAGGCCCACCCTGATTCTGGCCCCCAATAAAACGCTGGCGGCACAGCTTTATGGGGAGTTCAAAAGCTTCTTCCCCGATAATGCGGTGGAATATTTCGTCAGCTATTATGATTATTACCAGCCCGAAGCCTATGTGCCGCGCACCGACACCTTCATTGAAAAAGAATCCACCATCAATGAGCAGATCGACCGCATGCGCCATTCCGCCACGCGGGCGCTTTTGGAACGAGATGATGTGATTATCGTTGCCTCCGTGTCGTGCATTTATGGCATTGGCTCGGTGGAAACCTATTCCAATATGACGCTGAAAATCGCCATTGGCGATGAGATCGACAACCGGGCTTTGCTGCGTCAGCTTGTGGCTTTGCAATATAAGCGCAATGATCAAGCCTTCCAGCGCGGGGCTTTTCGTGTGCGCGGCGATGTGATCGAGATTTTCCCCTCGCATCTGGAAGACCGGGCGTGGCGACTGTCCATGTTTGGCGATGACGTGGAAAGTATTCAGGAATTCGATCCCCTGACCGGTGAGAAATTCCGTGGTCTGGAAGAGATCAAGCTCTACGCCAATTCCCATTATGTAACGCCAAAACCGACGCTGGATCAGGCCATTATCCAGATCAAGGCGGATATGTTGGCGCAGGTGAAACGCTTTACCGAAGAGGGCAAGTTGCTGGAGGCGCAACGGCTGGAGCAACGGACCCAATTCGATTTGGAAATGATGATGGCCACGGGCGCTTGTCCGGGGATTGAAAATTATTCGCGCTATTTATCGGGGCGCAATCCCGGGGAGCCCCCGCCCACCTTGTTTGAATATCTGCCCGATAATGCGCTTTTGTTCGTGGATGAAAGCCATGTCACCGTGCCCCAGATCAATGGCATGGCGCGGGGCGATTTAAAGCGCAAGGCAACATTGGCGGAGTTTGGATTCCGGCTGCCTGCCTGTGTGGATAACCGCCCGCTGCGGTTCGAGGAATGGGATGCGATGCGGCCGCAAACGCTGTTTGTATCGGCAACGCCGGGTCCGTGGGAAATGGAACAGACGGGCGGTGTGTTTGCCGAACAGGTGATCCGCCCCACCGGCCTTGTGGACCCGCCGGTGGAAATCCGGTCGGTGGAGCATCAGGTGGATGATTTGATGCGCGAAACCCACGAGATGGCGAAGCGGGGCCTGCGGGTTCTGGCCACCACCTTGACCAAGCGCATGGCAGAGGATCTGACGGAATATCTGCACGAAAACGGTATTCGTGTGCGCTATATGCATTCCGATATCGATACGGTGGAACGAATCGAACTGATCCGCGATCTGCGCCTTGGCGTTTATGATGTGCTGGTCGGGATCAATCTGCTGCGTGAGGGGCTGGACATCCCCGAATGTGGCTGGTGGCCATATTGGATGCCGATAAGGAAGGATTTTTGCGCTCGGAAACGTCCTTGGTGCAAACCATTGGTCGTGCAGCGCGTAATGTGGATGGCCGGGTGATTCTCTATGCGGATAAGCGCACCGGCTCGATCGAGCGCGCTTTGGCGGAAACCGAACGCCGCCGCACAAAGCAGGTGGCTTATAACGAGGCGCATAATATTACGCCGCAAAGTATCAAGCGCGGTATTTCCGATGTGATGGCCCATGTGGCCAATGCGGACTATATGACGGTGGATACCGGCGTGGATGAGTCCCTGCACCGTACCGGCGACAATCTGAAAACGGTGATTGCCGATCTGGAAAAACGCATGCGGGAAGCGGCGGGCAATCTGGAATTTGAAGAAGCGGCCCGGCTGCGCGATGAATTGAAGCGCCTGGAAGATGCGGATCTCGGAATTTTATCCGGAGCCCTGACCAAATTGCATCCACGGGATGCAGACCGTCCGGCAGCGTCCGGCAAGGGGCGGTCTACCGCAGGCCGTCCGGGCACCCGCACCCATAAGGCCAAAGCCAAGGCCAAATGGTGAAGGTTGTTTTCGGTCCGGGATGATGCATTGCGATGGCACAAAAAAAGCCGCCCTACCAAATGGTAAGGCGGCTTTTTGCTATCAACCCAAAGGGGACAGCGTTTTACCGGACGCCGTCACGCTCGGCACGCTTGCGCTCCAGCTTGCGGGCGCGGCGTACAGCAGCAGCCTGCTCACGAGCGCGGCGCTCGGACGGCTTTTCATAAAAGCGGCGCAGCTTCATTTCACGATAAACGCCTTCGCGCTGCAGCTTCTTTTTGAGCGCGCGCAGGGCTTGATCAACATTGTTGTCCCGAACGGTAACTTGCATGTGGTCGGTCTCTCCTATCTGGTCTTTTGGGCTGGCCAGCAGCGTCTTCTGTGGGCCAAATTAATGGGCGCACACTGACAGAGTCACCCAAAACGCTCGCCCCGATACCACAAGGACGCGCGCGAGGACAAGTCAGATAACGCCTGATACGAAAAAAGGTTCCGTGCCGCCGATAAATGGTGCACGAAAACCACAGGTGCTTTGATCTCGTATCTCCCTTATAACACATCCTGAACGATTTACGAATAGCCAAGGCAAACAAAAGGGACGGCGCTTGCTGCGGATCATATGCAGCGATAGGGTGCAAATAAAGGAGCCATCCATGACCACATCCACCGATCGTACGCCACAGGAATGGCAAGACGACCTGATCGAAGGCACCATGATGCATGCCGCTTTCGATGGCTGGACATGGACCGCCATCGAGCGCGCGGCGTCTGAACTTGGTTTGCCCGAAGGCTATGCGCGGCTGGTGTTTCCCGGCGGTCCTTTGGAGGCCATCGAGCATATGATGCGCCGTGCCGACCGGATGATGCTGGTGGAATTGGAACGTCGTGGCGGGGCAAGCATGCGCATCCGCGAACGCATCACCGCAGCGGTGCGTATCCGGCTGGAACAGGCCATTCCCCATCGGGAAGCGGTGCGACGGGCATTGGGTGTGCTGGCCCTTCTGCAACATGCGGCCTTGTCTGCCAAAAGCCTGTGGCGCACGGCGGATGTGATCTGGCGTGCCGCCGGTGATACGGCCACGGATTATAATCACTATACCAAGCGGGCGACATTGAGCGCCGTTTATTCTTCAACCTTGCTGGCCTGGATCGCCGACAGCTCCGAAGGATTTGTCGATACATGGGCGTTTCTCGACCGCCGCATCGACAATGTAATGCAATTTGAAAAGGTGAAAGCCTCTTTGCGCAACAGCACCGTCAATTTGCCATCGCTGACCCGTTTTTTGGGGCGTTTGCGTTATCCGGCGCGTTGACGGGCGGACAAAAGGGCGGTGATTTTCGCTTCCTGATGGGCCACCGCCTCCATAAAGGCATCCGGATGATCCAGCCCCCGCGCCAAGACCAGCCCGCCTTGAATGGCCACCAATGTTTCCCGCGCCAAGCGTTGGGCATGGGCTTGTTTTAGCCCGCCGCGCATAAGGCAGGCCGCCATGGCATCGCACCAACGCCCGAAATATCCGCTGATTTGTTCGGGAAAACGATCATGCTGTCATCCATTGCGAAGGCCCCCATCAGGCAGATACGCTGGCCGCTGTGGAAATAGTGGCGCACCGCTTCAAACATGGTTGCAAAGGCCGCCGCTGGGTCGCCTTGTTGTTCCAAAACGCTGAAAACGGTGTTTGAAAACCAGTCGTCAATGCTGCCCAGCACCGCATTCGCCATGTCTTCTTTGCCGCCGGGGAAGGCATTATACAGGCTGCCCTTGCCCAACCCCGTTGCCTGGGTGATGCGCGATAGGCTGGCACCATGATAGCCATAATGGCGAAACACCTCGCCAAGGCGGGCAATCACCTCATCATGATCGAAGCTGGGGCTGGGCACGGGCTGTTCCTAACAAGTTCCGGGCAAATCGGTTGGGCTTATGACTGGTCGATGATGTGGCGATCCGACCGGTACAAAGCATAAGCATCGGCATATTCCATGATTCGCGCCACATCTTCAATAAAGCTCTGGTCATAGCCTGCGCGTTCCAACAGATAAAAGCCCATCTCCATACCACTGGCAATGCCGCCCGCCGTGATGATACGACCGGCATCCACCACCCGTGACCGCGAGATCTGCGCTTTCGGGGCAATCTGTGCCAATCGGTCAATGGGAACCAAGCCCGCACCCGATGCTTCCAGCCGGTCCGGCTCTTTGCGGTTGGTGGCGGGGAGTTCGTCCAGCAAGCCCATCTGGCCATAAATCCAGCTGCCGGTACACACACTGGTCAACAGGCATTGGCTTGGGAGACTGCGGATATAGCTATGAAGGCGGCCATTATACATTTCTTGCCGCGTGCCAAAACCGCCGGGAATCAAAAAGGCATCCATGGCCGGCGCATCGGCAAAGCTGTAATTGGGTAGCACCGTCATCCCCGCTTGGGTCTGTACGGGGCGCAAGGCATCGGCGATCAAAAAGGCATCCAAAGCGGGATCAAGCCGCCGGGCTACGGAAAAGACACCATAAGGCGCTGCATAATCGACAATTTCCGCATCCTTGAACACATAGATGCCAAGGCGGAATCCGGCTTTGGGGGTGGAGCGTGACATGGCGCAAACCTCTTTTGTACTGTTCGGTAAATGTACCATATGGTACAAATGGAACGTCGCGCAAGAGGGGGAAGACACAAAAAAACCCGGCCTGTTTCCAGACCGGGTTTCAGATCATTATGCGCAAAAGGCTTAGTCGCGGGACGCACCCATGAAGCGCAACAGGAACAAGAACAAGTTGATGAAATCCAGATACAGGTTCAAGGCCCCCATGATGGCGTGCTTGGCGACGGCTTCGCCATTGCCACCGATCTGGAAATACAGGTTTTTCAGGCGCTGGGTGTCATAGGCGGTAAGACCTGCGAAAATCAGAACACCGGCGGCGGAGATGATGAAATCCATCATTGACGAGCCGATGAAGATATTCACCACCATGGCAATCAGCATGCCGATCAGCCCCATGAAAAGGAACTTGCCCATGGCGGTCAGATTGCGTTTGGTGCTGTACCCATAAATGCTGAGCGCGCCAAAGGTGGCGGCTGTCACAAAGAAGGTGCGGGCAATGGACACGCCGGTATAGGTGAAGAAAATCGACGACAATGACAGGCCCATCACCGCGGAAAAGGCCCAGAACAAGCCTTGGGCTGCACTGGCGGAGAGTTTGTTGATCCCGAAGGACATCACCAGCACAAAGCCAAGCGGTGCAAAAGTGACGATCCAGCCAAGTCCGGTCATGCCGGCAATGGCGGGGCCACTGGGCGTCAGCACGATATTGTAAAGCATTTCCTGCATGGCCGGAACGCGGTAGGTCAGCATGGCCATGATACCGGTCAGCAGCACACCGCCGGTCATATAGTTATAGATGCGCAGCATGAAAGACCGCAGGCCGGCATCGACCTCGGCCTGTGTCTGCGCAGGGGCTCGGCCTGTAGCAAAGCGCGGTTCAAATCTTTGGACCATTATTCGCCTCTTCCTTCTTAACAGATGCGCATTATGTTGTTTCCAATATCGGTGTCTTCACCGCGATCTTCAAGTAAAACCGAAAGAAATTCGTGATCCTTATGCCGCGCGGAGCAATCGCGCCGGACGGATGGAAAGCGCTGCCCATGTACTGATCAGTCCAAATGCGACTGTTGCCAGCACAGACAAGGTCACCACCAGCGCCATGATACCGGGCATCACCACAAAATCGATTTCCAGCACATGCTGCACCACCAGATAGCCGCCAATTCCCCCCAGAACCAGGGCCACAAGCCCGGTCAGGGCGCCCAGCAGAGCATATTCAAGGCAATAGGCGCGCAGCACATCCTTTCGCGTTGCCCCCAAAACCTTCAGGATCACCGAATCATAAACCCGGTTGCGGTGGCCTGCCGCCATGGCGCCCGCCAGAACCAGAATTCCGGCGATGATGGTGACGGCAGCGGTTGCCCGCACCGCCGTTGCGATATCGCCCAGAATATCGGTGACAGAGGCCAATACCTCGCGGATGCGCACCGCTGTGACATTGGGGAATTTGTCGGTCAAAATGCGGTAGGCGCGTTCTTCCGCGTCTCCTTTGGCTTCCAAGGTGGCCATAAAGCTGTGGGGCGCAGATGCAAGGGTTTTGGGATCAAACAGCACCACGAAATTGAATTGGAAGCTGTCCCATTCCAAATCGCGCAAAGAGGTGATTTCCCCTTCGATTTCCCGGCCCAGAATAGAAATGGTCAGCCGATCCCCAAGGCCTATGCCCAATTCTTGCGCTTCTTCGGCAGAGAAGGAAATCAGCGGCGGCCCCGCATAGTCCTTTGGCCACCAGGTGCCTGCGCTCACCACATTGTCTTTTGGAATGTCCACCGCATAGCTAAGGCTGCGATCACCGCGCAAAACCCAGCCCGATCCATTGCTGGTATCCCAATCTTCGGCGAGCGTATCGTTGATTTTGACGATGGTGCCGCGCAAGGATGGCACGGTTTCAAGGGCTGCCACACCGGGGATGTTTTGGGCGGTTTCGATGAAGTCATCGATTTGCCAAGGCTGGATATCCACAAAGAAAAACGCCGGGGCGCTTTTGGGGATTTGCCCCGTCACTTCGCGGGTCATATTGCCTTCCACCAGCGCCATCAGGGCAAAAAGGGTCAGCCCTAGCCCCAAAGACACGATCACAGGGGCAGTGGCTGCCCCCGGGCGATGCAGATTGGCGATGGCAAGGCGCAAGCCCGGCGAACGCACATGCTTGATCCGTGCGGCCGCTTTCATCAAAAGCCAGCCCATAAAGCGCAACACGCCCAAACACACCGCCGCGGCAACCATGAAGCCCATGGCCAGCTTTGGCTGCGGTGATAATAAAAGCGTTGCCACCACAATCAGCGCCACTGTCAGCGCCAGCATCAGCACATAAACCCGGCGTGGTCGCGCACCCGATCCCGCCACCAATTTGCGGAACAGCCGTGCCGCCGGAAGATCGCGCGCCCGGCCCAAGGGCCAGATGGTGAACGCCAATGTGATGAGAAACCCATAAAGCGCCGCACTTAAAAGCGGGGCCGGATATAGCCCGAATTGGGGTGGCACCGGGAGACGGTCGCTTAAAAAGCCTTGCAGGGCAAAGGGCAATCCCGCCCCCACCAACAATCCGATGGCAACCGCAAGGGCCGCCAATAGCATCACCTGCATCAGATAGATGGCAAAAATCATCCAGCCAGAAGCCCCCAGCACTTTGAAGGTGGCGATGGTATCGGTTTTACGGTCCAGATAGGCGCGCACAGCATTGCCCACGCCCACGCCGCCGACCACAAGTGCCGTCAAGCCCACCAGTGCCAGAAAAATTCCCATCTGGTTGACGATGCGGCGAATGCGCGGTGCCGAGTTTTCATGGGTGCGGATACGCCAGCCGGAGCCGTCAAAGCGGTCACGGGTATTTTCGGCCCACTGTTTGATATCCACCGTATCGGGCAGGCGTAATTTATAAACATAGGTCACAAGGCTGCCCGGCTGTACCAAGCGGTTTCGGGGATGGACGCCAGATTGATAATGACCGCCGGGCCAAGCTGGAAGCCGAAATTGGCCCGGTCCGGTTCGTTTTCAATGAAGGCCCGTAAGGTAAAATCCACCTGTCCCAACCGGATGGTGTCGCCCAGCGCGATTTTCAAGCGATCCGCGAGTGTTTCATCAATGGCAATGCCCCAGCGTCCGTCCTGCTTTCCAAGCAGATCCGCACGATCAAGGGCAGGGCGTGTTTCAAAGCGGCCATAATGGGGGTAGATATCATCCACCGCCCGCAGCTCTACCAAAGTGCGCTCGCCGGTTTTTTCCGCAAAGGCATTGGTGCGCATGGTGAGAGAGCGCGAGACCTGCCCTTGCTGTTCCATCCATTGGCGGTCTTCCGGGCTGAGTGTGTGGTGAAGGATGCGAATTTCCGCATCGCCCGCCAGCAAAACCCGGCTGTGATCGGCCATTCCTGCCAATAAGGCTGCACTGAGCGACCCCACCCCGGCAATGGCGGTGATCCCCAGAATAAGGCAGGCAAGAAAAATACGGAATCCGCGCAGCCCTTCGCGCATTTCCCGCAAGGCAAAGCGTAAAACCAGAGGCATGGTTTGCGAGCGCCCGATCATTGGGCGGCCTCGTTTTTGCTGTTTATGCCGCGGTCTTCCCGGACAATCACACCGTCCGCCATATGTAACACCCGGTCACAGCGGGCCGCCAAGGCCGGATCATGGGTTACAAGGATCAGCGTGGTTTGTCGTTCTTCATGCAGTTGAAACATCAAATCGATGATGGTGGACCCTGTTTTGGTATCAAGATTGCCCGTTGGTTCATCGGCAAACAAAATTGCTGGATCGGGGGCCATGGCACGGGCCAGGGCAACGCGCTGCTGCTCGCCGCCGGAAAGTTGTGCGGGATAATGCTCCAACCGGTGTGACAGCCCCACCTGTTCAAGCTCTGTGCGGGCGCGTTCAAAGGCATCTTTGCGCCCGGCAAGCTCCAGGGGTACCGCCACATTTTCAAGGGCCGTCATGGTGGGGATCAGATGAAAGGATTGTAAAACAATGCCGATGCGTTCGCGCCGATGCAGGGCCAGCGCATCTTCCCCCATTTTGGTCAGATCATGGCCATCCACCTCAACATAACCGTCGGTCACCTGCTCCAGCCCGCTCATCACCGCCATCAGGGTGGATTTTCCGGAACCGGATGGGCCGACAATCCCCACGGTTTCGCCTTCATGGAGCGTAAGATCAATGCCGCGCAGGATGTGGACCGGGCCAGCAGCGCTATTTAAGCGCAGGTCCACATTTTGCAGATTGATTATCGTGCGCAACACCGCCATCTTTTTCTCCATGATGAAAATAAGCAAACTGCGTGCATCATGCCCTGAAATGGGCTGGTCCCGATATAAACCATCGTTGAAACGATACACGACCGCTTTGTTGATTGGGTGGCTAGCCGTCTTCACGTTTGCGCGAATGGACAATGCCCTAGCCCAGGATGATCGGGAAGAAACGGTGATCGTCGGCTTTGGCGATAGTCTGATGGCCGGCTATGGCTTGGGGCCGGGGCAGGGCTTTCCTGCCCAGCTTGAACGCCGCCTGAATGGATATTTTGACAGTTCGGTCAAGGTGGTGAATGCGGGCGTATCGGGCGATACCAGCACTGGCGGACGGGCACGGCTCGATTGGGTTTTGTCGGCGCTTGATACCTCCCCTGATCTGGTGATTCTGGAATTGGGGGCCAATGATGCCTTGCGCGGCATTGCCCCTGAAATCACCCGTGCCAATATGGATGCGCTTATTGTCGCCGTGCAAAGCCGCGGCATTCCCGTGCTTTTGGCGGGCATGTTGGCCCCTCCGAATATGGGGGTGGATTATCAAAAGCGCTTCAACAGCATTTTCCCCGATCTGGCCGAAAAATATGATGTGACACTCTATCCGTTTTTTCTCGATGGCGTGGCCGCAGATCCATCGCTTAATCAGCGCGACGGTATCCACCCCACCGCCGAAGGCATTGCCATCATGGTCGATCGCATTCTGCCTTATGTGGAAAACGCTCTCTCCATGGAGGATGCGTCCTGAGACGACCATCGTCCAAGGGGGCCTTATGATGATTCGCTTGTTTGTCGGGCTGGAATTGCCAAATGAGGTGAAACAATCGCTTCTTGTGATGGGCAGCGGGGTTGATGGGGCGCGCTGGCAGGCTTTGGATCAATTGCATCTGACCTTGCGGTTCATCGGCAATCTGGACCCGGTTGCGGCCCAAGAGGTGCGCTTAAGCCTTCAGGGTTTGTCTGTCCCCGCCTTTTCCGTAACGCTGCAGGGGATGGGCCTGTTCGGAAAACCGCGCGCGCCCCGTATTCTTTATGTGGGGGTTTCAAATCCCGCCCCGCTGATTGCCTTGCATGAGAAAATTGACCGAAGGCTGATCAGGGCAGGGCTTGCACCGGAACGCCGCAAATATATCCCCCATGTCACCTTGGCGCGGTTCAAGGGCCGTTCATTGCGGGCCGCGGGCTATGTGGCGCAGCATATGGGATTTTCCTCTCAAGCCTTTGATATGTCCCATATCACCTTGTTTCAAAGCCATTTGGGCCATGAAGCCGCCGCCTATGAGGTGGTGGAGTGTTATGGGACGGCTTGATGTTATGAGGTCTTTTTTGCGCCTTTCCAGATGGGTGTGCCTGTGCCGGGCAGGCCAAGGCGGGACCATTTTTCCGTGACCTGATCCACGATATCGGTTTCCATGGCGATTTCCCGGCCCCATTCCCGGTTGGTTTCGCCCGGCAGCTTGTTGGTGGCATCAAATCCGATCTTGCCGCCAAGGCCGGAAACGGGAGACGCAAAATCCAGATAATCGATGGGGGTGCCTTCCACCATGGTGGTATCGCGCACCGGATCCATGCGGGTGGACATGGCCCACATCACATCGGCCCATGAACGGGCGTCGATATCGTCATCCACCACAATCACGAATTTGGTGTACATGAACTGGCGCAAATAGGACCAGACCCCCATCATCACCCGCTTGGCATGGCCCGCATAGGCTTTTTTCATGCTGACAACGGCGATGCGGTAGGAGCAGCCCTCCGGCGGCAACCAGAAATCCGTAATTTCGGGGAATTGTTGGCGAATCAGCGGAATGAACACTTCGTTCAAGGCTTCGCCCAAAACGCTGGGCTCATCGGGTGGGCGGCCGGTATAGGTGCTGAGATAGATAGGATCGCGGCGCATGGTGATGGCGCTTAAGGTGAACACCGGAAATGGCTCGACGGAATTATAATAGCCCGTATGGTCGCCATAAGGCCCTTCATCGCCATAGTCTTCAAGGCTGACATGGCCTTCCAGTACGATCTCGGCATTGGCGGGCACTTGCAAGGGAACGGTTTTACAGTCCACCAGTTCCACCGGCTTGCCGCGTAGCAATCCGGCAAATTGATATTCTGAAAGCGTATCGGGAACAGGTGTCACCGCCGCCAAAGTGGTGCCCGGATCGGCACCGATGACCACAGCAGCGGGCAAGGGTTCACGCTTTTCTTTCGCCCAGCGGCCATATTGCTGTGCGCCACCGCGATGCTTGAGCCAGCGCATCAGGGTGCGTTTTTGATCCAGCTTCTGCATGCGGTAGATGCCAAGATTGTAATTGTCTTCGGCCTTTTCCGTTGGTCCTTTGGTGACAACCAGCGGCCATGTGATCAAAGGCGCCGGCTCATTGGGCCAGCAGCCTTGAATGGGCAGGCTGTCAAGATTGATGTCGTCGCCGGTAAACACCAGCTCTTGGCACGGGGCGCGGCGTACGGATTTGGGCCGCATCGCCAGAACCTGTTTGGCCAAGGGAAGCAATTCCCACGCTTGGCGCAGGCCTTTTGGTGGTTCGGGCTGGCGCAGAAAGGCAAGGGTTTCCCCCACTTCGCGCAATTGGTCCGGCGTGCGGCCAATGGCCCCGGCAACGCGGGCCACAGTGCCATAAAGGTTCACCAGAACCGGCATTGTGGCAGGCTTGCCATGTTCATCATGCACATTTTCAAACAGAATCGCCGGCCCGCCTTCGGCAATGACGCGGGTCTGGATTTCTGTCATCTCCAGATGGGTGGAAACAGGTTCCGAAACCCGCACCAGATCACCGGTGCGTTCCAGATGGTCGATGAAATCGCGCAGAGAGGAAAAAGCCATGGCCGGGCGGTGCCTCCGATCAAATCAGGTCCGGCCCAGCCATAGCCCTTTGCCTTAGGCCGGGCAATGCATCACGAGGGAAAGGGGATTATCCCTTTGCACGCTCGATGGCTTTGACAATGGTTTCGGCCGCCACATCGGCATCTTTCCAGCCGGTGATCTTGGTCCATTTATCGGTTTCAAGATCTTTATAATGCTTGAAGAAATGGGAAATCTGGTCCAGCAGGATCTGCGGCAGTTCCTTATAGCTTGTCAGGCCCTTGTAAAAGGGGTGCAGCTTGTCGACGGGAAGCACCAGAACCTTGGCATCAATGCCGCCATCGTCTTCCATTTCCAAAACGCCGATCGGGCGGCAGCGCATTACCGCGCCGGGCACCACCGGCGTGCGGTTGGCCACCATGATGTCCACCGGATCGCCATCTTCTGCCAAAGTGTGGGGAATGAAGCCGTAATTGCACGGATAGCGCATGGCGGTGTGCAAGATACGATCCACAAACAAAGCGCCGGACTCTTTGTCCAACTCATATTTCACCGGTTCGGAGCCAACAGGCACCTCAATGATGGCATTGATATCCCAAGGTGGGTTTTCGCCAATGGCAATTTTAGAGAGGTCCATAACTGCACTCCTGATACGAAAATAAGATAGGCGGAAAGGGGCCGCCGGATGGCTCTTTTCCTAGCGCTCATGCTGCAATGCCACAAGGCCGAATTATGGAAAAAAGATCGTGGGCATACCCTTTTATCGGGGCGTGCGGCCTCACGAGGCTGTGAGTTTTCCGGCAATCGCAGAAAGAAACACGATCCAGCCCACCCAGGAATTGGCACGGAAAAGGGAAAGACAACGCTCTGGATCGTCGATATCAAGGCGGATCACTTGCCAGCCAGATGGCCCGCCAAAGCCACCAGACCCGGCCACCAGCCCCAGCCAAAGCCAGCCAAAGACCCGGCAAATCCGGTGGCAATCAGGAAAATCAGATAAAAGCCGGCGATCCAGCGGGCCGATTGATTTCCCAGCTTCAACGCGGTTGATTTTACACCGACAATGGCATCGTCCGCCTTATCCTGATGGGCGTAGATGGTATCATAGCCCAAGGTCCAGAACAGGCATCCCGCATAAAGCAGCAAGGGGACGGGGCCTAGCGTTCCAAAAGCGGCGGCCCAGCCCATCAAGGCCCCCCAATTGAAGGTCAGGCCCAAAACCGCTTGCGGCCAGTTGGTGATGCGCTTGGCAAAGGGATAGATCGTTACCGGAATCAGCGACAAAACGCCCAGCAAGATGGCAAAGCTGTTAAGCTGTACCAGAACAGCAAATCCCGAAAGGCTGAGGACGATGGCAAACAGAATGGCCTTTTGCACAGAGACTTCGCCCGCCGGAATAGGGCGCAAGGCGGTGCGGGCCACGGCTTTATCCAGCTTGCGATCGACAATATCGTTCCATGTGCACCCCGCCCCCCGCATGACGATGGAGCCAATGAAAAACAAGGCACAAAATCGCCAGAAATCGGGGGTGCTTGGTGGCAAGGCAAAGGCTGTGGACCACCATGCGGGCCACATCAACAACCAAAACCCTGCCGGACGGTCGGCGCGCATCAAGCGCAGATAGGGGCGCGTTGCGCGGGGCATGCGCCCCACCCAGCTCACCACACTATCCGGTGTTTTTATGGTATCGGTCATGGTGGCGACAAAGCCCTTTCCGTCCGCCCCTGTCAAGCCCGACGGGGACGGAGGGCGGTTGGTGTCGTCGATCCAGCCATTCAACCAATTTTCATATGGAAGACATTGAATTTATTGCCGTCCAGATCGCGGAAATATCCGGCATAAAACCCTTCCATACGCTCACCCGGCGCGCCTTCGTCGCGGGCTCCCAGGTCCAGAGCTTTTTTATAGACCGTGTCCACTTCCTCGCGGGATTTGGCTTCCAACGCCACCATCACGCCATTGCCAACGGTTGCGGGCTTGCCATCGAAGGGTTTTGTGACCCCAAGGCCTGCACCGTCCTGGCCTTTGCTCCAGGCGATGAAGCCGTCGCCTTCCATCATGCGCGCGCCGCCCATCAGCCCCAAAAGTGTATCGAAAAACGGGGCTGCCTTATCCAGATCATTGGTGCCGATTGTGACATAGCCGATCATTGTCGCCTCCTCGGTTATTATGAAAAAGCAGCATGGAAGAGTACGTGCCTTTGAGCAAGCCTGACTTATTGCTTAATGCGGTTTGTTTTTGGCGTTGATCGGGGGCGTTTCTTTAAGACGCATCTTGGCGATGGTCGGGGAAATGTTTGGCAAGGATCTTGTCCAAAAGCCCTTCGGCGGCCTTGTTGATCAAATGAAAGCACCGCTCAAAGCCATCCTCGCCACCATAATATGGGTCGGGGACTTCATCCAGCCGAACTTGGGGCGCATGGGACAGCATCAAGGAAAGCTTGTGCTGATGCTGTTCGGGGGCGATGCGTTCCAGATAATGAAAATTGTCGCGATCCATCGCCAAAATATAGTCGAATGTCTCGAAATCGGAGGCAAGGGCTTGCCGGGCGCGTTGGTTTTCGATGGAAAAGCCCAAGCGGCTGGTCAGGGCGATGGCGCGTGGATCGGGGGATTGCCCTGCGTGATAATGGGTGGTGCCTGCGGAATCGACGAAAATGCCATGGCTTTTTTCAAGCAGTCCAACGGCTTTGGCGCGGGCGCGAAAGGCCCCTTCCGCCATGGGGGAGCGGCAGATATTCCCCATGCACACAAACAATACCGAAACCACAATCTCTCCCTTTCCTGATTGGCTCTTTCTATATGGGCAGCGCCGGGGGCGTACTCAAGCTGTCTGTGATGCTGTGTTTTTTCAAGCCCGATAGCGGCTTGTTAAAAAAAGGCAGTGCCAATGCACTGCCCAAGTTCAGGGAGGAAAAATGCCAAATCACAAGAGGGGATCGTGTGACCTGACCTATGTGATACGCAAGCACAGTGAAAAAACCTGCGGCTCATCAACGCATAATAGGTTTGGAAGATGAAAATGCGATGAACATAGCTGTTTGAAAAAAGAGAGGGTTCTCCCTGCTTTGTTATTTGGCACGCTCTTTGCTTTTTCTTTGGGAAGGGCGCCCGGCGCTATGGCTATCTTGAAAAAGATACGTCTATGCGGCGGGCGAAATGATCGCAGAGATTAGGAAATAACATGTACCACGTGCCGTATTCTCCATTACAGGAAGTCTCCGAGGCCATGCCCGGCTACACAAAGGTCGTGGCAGACTTTGAAGTCTTTTCTCATAGCTATCATAAAGCCCGTTCAGATCTGGCGAGTTTGAGCATTGATTGCAAAAACGTCAAAGAATCCGGCGAACGTTTCAGAGAGTCGGCGCGGGCTTTGCGTCTGGCTGCCGATAAGGTGGATGTGGCTATTTCCCAATTGCAAAAAGCCGATCTTGTTGCCATGGCGCGGATGCTGATGGGTGCATCTCTTGGGCGCTAAGGCCGTATTGTTCTCCCGTGACCCCGGGCATGCTGCGTAGAAAAAGACGCAGTGTGTCCGGGGGCTATCCGCAAAGGCTTGATTGCCAATCCTTGATCGCTCACTGTGCCGCTTTATTGGTGAGGTGACCACAAGAAGGAGATGGCTCTATGGTCAAGGCATTAAGCGGCGCAGCGCGAGAAAACGCACTGGCCAGCCTTTCGGGATGGGAACAGGTGGAAGGCCGTGATGCGATCCGCAAAACCTTCCAGTTCAGCGATTTCAACGCCGCTTTCGGGTTCATGAGCCGGGTGGCGCTGCTGGCGGAAAAGATGGATCATCACCCTGAATGGTTCAATGTTTACAATAAGGTGGATGTCACCTTGAGCACCCATGATGCCGATGGGCTGTCTGAACGGGATATCAAAATGGCCAAAGCTATGGATGCCTGGGCCTAGGGGTCGTGTTCCATAGGCGGCGGATCATTTAATTTGCTTCGGTTTTTGTCGGTTGCGCCTCATCGGGGAGATGATGCCTGCTAAGAACGGGCGTTTGCGCAAGGGCGAACACAAAGGTCAGTGGGATTGCCCCGAAGGTTTTAAAGGCAACCCAGTTGTCTGTTGAGAAATTGCGCCACACAAGTTCATTCAAAACCGCCATTCCGATAAAGAACAGCGCCCAATTGCGGGTGAGAATGGTCCAGCCGCGGTCTGTCATGGGCGGGAAGGCGGCCCCCAGAACCGTGCGCAAAAACACCCGCCCGAACCACAGCCCCGTCATCAAGATGGTGGCGAAGAAAATATAGATGATGGTGGGCTTTAGCTTGATGAAGGTATCATCATGAAGCCACAGCGTTAGCCCGCCGAACACCACCACAAGAGCCGTGGATACCCACATCATCGGCGCAATATGCCGCGTTGCGTGCCAGCTATAGGCCATGGCCATCAGCATGGCGGCCATGAACGCCCCCGTGGCGGCGAAAATATCCATCTGCCAATTTACAAGAAAAAACACCAGAAGCGGGCCTAGCTCGGTCAGGAATCTTTGCCGTGCCGTGGCTTTGGGGCGGGATTGGTCGGTGGTGTTTGTCATGATCGGCCTGTGGTCCTCGTCATATCGGGCATGGTCTGTGCCATAGGATATGAGCCGGATCGGAGCCAATGGCAAGGTGGGAATGATTTTCTGTTCCCATAAGGGAAACAATGCGTTCATTTTTAATAGAATTGTATATTTTTGGCTTTGGAAGTAGGGGCTGTTTCGACCGTATAAACGAAAGGGTGGCCCCATGAGCCCGATATTTCAAAAGATAGAAGCCCCGTCGGGCCGCATTCGAGCGCCAAGGCAGGGCAGGGGGATTCTGAGGCATCGCGGCTATAATGCCGGCGATCAAAGGCGCGGGTCCAATAGCCGGGATGCCCGTTTGTCCAGCACATAAGCAGGGGCGGATAAGCCACTAAAAAGGCCGCAGCATTTTCGTGCTACGGCCTTTTTATATGGGGATCGGTACGTCGGCTTTAGATTTGCCGTTCGACCATCAGTTTTTTGATTTCCGCAATGGCCTTGGCGGGGTTAAGGCCCTTGGGGCACACATTGGTGCAGTTCATGATGGTGTGGCAGCGATAAAGCCGGAAGGGATCTTCCAGATCATCCAGCCGCTCGCCAGTCATTTCATCACGGCTGTCGGCAATCCAACGATAGGCCTGCAACAGCGCCGCCGGGCCCAGATAGCGATCGGAATTCCACCAATAGCTGGGGCAGGATGTAGAGCAACAGGCACACAGGATACATTCATAAAGACCATCGATCTTGGTGCGGTCTTCATGGGATTGCAGCCGTTCCTTACCCGCAGGATCGGGGGAGGTGGTTTTCAGCCATGGCTCGATGGATTCATATTGCGCATAGAAATTCGACATGTCCGGCACCAGATCCTTGATGATCGGCATGTGCGGCAGCGGGTGGATCGCCACATCGCCCTTCACATCATCAAGCGCCAAGGTGCAGGCAAGGGTGTTGGTGCCATTGATATTCATGGCGCAAGACCCGCACACCCCTTCGCGGCAGGAGCGGCGGAAGGTGAGGGTCGTATCCACCTCGTTCTTGATCTTGATCAGCGCGTCCAGAACCATGGGGCCGCACTTGTCCATATCCAGATCATAGCTGTCCATGCGCGGGTTTTCGCCACTGTCGGGATTGTAGCGATAGACGTTGAACCGCCGCACATTACTGGCCCCTTCGGGGGCGGGCACATGCTTGCCTTTGGTGACTTTCGAATTTTTCGGCAATGTGAATTTCGCCATGTCTCGTCCTCATTCAGCCAGAATTTGCGCGGGATTAGTAGACGCGTTCCTTCGGCTTCACATATTCAAATTCGTCCGATAACGTATAGTCGTGCACGGGGCGGTAATCGATGCTCACCTTACCATCGGTAAAGCGTGTCACCGTATGCTTCATCCATTCGTCGTCATTGCGCTTGGGATAATCTTCATGCATGTGCGCGCCGCGTGATTCATGGCGGTTTTCCGCGCAATGCATGGTGACCATCGCCTGACCGATAAGATTGTCCAGCTCCAGCGTTTCAATGAGATCGGAATTCCAGATCAACGAGCGGTCAGAGACATGCAGATCGTCCATACGAGCATAGACCTCGTCCATCTTCACCTTGCCCTCTTGCAGCACCTCCTCGGTGCGGAACACGCCGCAATTGGCCTGCATGGTTTTTTGCATATGCAAGCGCACTTCAGGGGTGGGCGAGCCGCCATTGGCATTGCGGAAATGATCCAGACGTCCCAGAGCCATTTCGGTACTGTTTTTCGGCAAGGGCTTGTGGTTGGTGTTGGCTTTCACCGTTTCGGCCACGCGGAACGCGGTGGCACGACCAAACACCACAAGGTCGATCAGCGAATTGGAGCCAAGACGATTGGCACCATGCACGGAAACACACGCCGCTTCGCCCACAGCAAACAGGCCGGGCACCACGCGGTCAGGGTCGCCAGAGGTTGGGTTCACCACTTCGCCATGATAATTGGTGGGAATGCCGCCCATATTGTAATGCACGGTGGGCACCACGGGGATCGGTTCCTTGCGCACATCCACACCGGCAAAAATCTTGGCAGATTCTGAAATACCGGGCAGGCGTTCGGCAAGGATTGCAGGATCAAGATGGTCCAGATGCAGATGCATATGATCCCCTTCATCGCCTACGCCGCGGCCTTCACGGATTTCCTGTGCCATAGAGCGCGACACCACATCGCGGCTGGCCAGATCCTTGGCCGAAGGCGCATAGCGTTCCATGAAGCGCTCACCCTTGGAATTGGTGAGATAGCCGCCTTCGCCGCGCGCCCCTTCGGTGATCAGAACGCCCGCGCCATAAACGCCGGTGGGATGGAATTGCACGAATTCCATATCCTGAAGCGCAAGGCCTGCCCGCAGCACCATGCCGCCGCCGTCGCCGGTGCAGGTATGGGCCGATGTGGCCGAGAAGAACGCCCGGCCATAACCGCCGGTTGCCAATACCACCGCATGGGACTGGAAGCGATGGATCGAGCCATCTTCCATGCAGATGGCAATCACGCCCCGGCACTGGCCTTCGTCGTCCATGATCAGATCGATGGCGAAATATTCGATGAAAAAGTCGGTCTTGTTTTTCAGGCTTTGCTGATAAAGCGCATGCAGCATGGCATGGCCGGTACGGTCAGCGGCGGCACAGGTGCGCTGTGCGGGCGGGCCTTCACCATATTTCGTGGTCATGCCGCCAAAGGCGCGCTGGTAAATCTTGCCTTCTTCGGTGCGCGAAAAGGGCACGCCGAAATGTTCAAGTTCGTAAACGGCCTTGGGGGCTTCGCGGCACAGATACTCGATGGCATCCTGATCGCCCAGCCAGTCCGAGCCTTTGACGGTGTCATAGGCATGCCACTGCCAGGCATCGTCGCCCATATTGCCAAGGGCTGCGGCAATGCCGCCCTGTGCGGCCACGGTATGGGACCGGGTGGGAAACACCTTGGTGATGCAGGCGGTTTTCAGGCCGGCTTGCGAAATACCCATGGTGGCGCGCAGGCCGGAGCCCCCAGCGCCGACCACCACGGCATCAAATGTGTGATCGATAATCGGATAGGCAGCGGACATGGGCGTCATCCCCCGAAAGACACTTTGAGAACAGACAGGATGCCGAGCAAGGCCAATCCGGCGGTGACAAGGTTGAGCGCAATGAGGCTGACGGCTTTCGTCCCCTCATTATGCACATAATCTTCGATCACCACCTGCAGGCCCAACCGGAAATGATAAAACAGGCTTGCGATCATCAGGACCAAAAGCACTGTCACGAGAGGGTCGCGTACCCACCAGATAAAGGTGGCGTAATCGGCCCCGCCCAGCGACATGATCGAGAAGGCAAACCACAAAACAAGAAAAAGATTGGCAATGGCGGTCATTTTTTGGTGCCACCAATGCACTGCGCCGGATTTAGCCGAGCCAAAGCCGCGAACTTTCGAGATCGGCGTGCGGAATTTCGACATGATCTGCCTCCCTCTTACAATGCGCCAGCGAACCAGTAGGTGCCACCCCACAGGCCCAGCGTAAGCACAATCGCGGCAAAAATGGCCGCATAGCCAAGCTTGCGGTTGGTTTCAATGTCCAGCCCGCGCCCGCTATCCATAATCAGATGGCGAACGCCGGTGCACAAATGCAGCATCACCGATAAGGTGACGCCGAACAAAACGATGCGGCCCAAAAGGCTGGTCATCACATCCATGAAGAAGGCAAAGGCTTCCGGCCCGGTGGCAAGGGCGCAAAATCCCCAGACAAGGATAAGGGCACCAACGGCATTGCCCGATCCGGTTACACGGTGGGAAATGGAAAGGCCCATATGCAGGCCCCACCGCCAGATTTGCAGATGCGGAGATAAAGGACGATGTGTGCTGGCCATCAGCAAGCTCCCTGAACGCATATGTTCCTGCGCGTATTCTTGGGCGAAAACCTTACGCGGCAACGATAAGAAACGAAACCATAGCCAGAAAGGCTAAAGGTTTCATGGATGAAGATAAAGGCCTTGAGGGGCACATTAAAAACGGTTGCACTTTGGTGTAACGGCCAGAGGGCGATGGTGCAAGGCGCGATTGCGTGAGCAGGGCAATCTTGCCCAAAATGGGGGCAATCCTATGTTTTTAGCCGAGCAATTTGGGGCGATCATCCATTCCGCCCCGCTGTTAATCGCTTACTTTGTTTTAGTCACCAAAGCAGGAGGTGTCTATATCAAGTAATGTTCAAAGTTGGTCAAATACAGACCCCATGCGCGGGCTATATAAGCGTTCAAAAATTTTTAAGAGATATGAATCTGTCATACCTGCAATATGATCACAAATAATTCTGCTATCTTTGTCATTTTCTTCGAATTTCTTATAAGTAGCCGTAGGCAAAAATCTCTTTGGGTCGTGCATGAAGGTATCAAAAACCTGAATAACCATTTGCTGTCCCTTAAATTCTAAATGTTGGACATTTGGGCTTTTTATCACATTGTTAACAACAAATTCTTGGAGTGAATCAAGAAATTTGCGTTGTTCGAGGGGGAGTGAGACGCGAAAACATAGCATTGGGTCATCAAATTTATCGCAAAAATTTCCTATTTCTATAAAAGATAAGAAGTAATTTACCATTCGACTTATTTGTCTTTTTCTGATTTTTCCATCGTTATCAAAAAGTTTTGTTGCATATTTGCTAATATCAAAGCCATCAAATTCTCCTTCGTATTTAGAGGAAAGGTATCTTGTGAAATGCTCTCCAGTTTCTTTCAATTGACATAAAAATTCGTCGAAATTTACAAGTTTGAGAGCGATAGCATCTTCTAAATCATGCACACCATAAGAAATATCATCAGCAAGCTCCATTATTGAACAATCAAAGGATTTATGTATTGTCTTTATTTTTCCATCTTCATTTTTTTTTGTCTTTATGAATTCCTCTCTATCTTTTTCTGATAACTCTCTTAATAACCATTCTACAAATTTTTCTTCTGTATCTAAATAGCACTTTGGAGGTTTGCTGTTTTTTATATCAAGTAATTTTCCACCAGAGGTAGTATATTTTAGTTGCGGATAATTATTTTTTACTTTAGAGTATGGCGCCGGATATTTAAGTATCCCGATATAAGATCTTCTCGTTAAATTTGACCCGGAGTTTTCAGAAAATTTTTCAAGTTTTGATAATATACGAAGTGTTTGTCCATTGCCTTCAAATCCACCATTATCTTTCATACAATAATTAAGTGCAATTTCACCGCCATGTCCAAAAGGTGGGTGGCCTAGATCATGAACAAGGCAAATTGTTTGCATCAATGTTTGCGAAGGAATGTATTTATTTAAATAATTAAATTCCTTACTTCTGGAGAGGTTCTGTATTATTCCGCAAGCGACTTGAGAAACTTCCATGGAATGTGTCAAGCGTGTACGGTAAAAGTCGCTATCTCCTAAGTTCAGAATCTGAGTTTTTCCTTGTAATCGCCGAAATGATGAAGAGTGAATCACTCGGGCATAGTCCGTTTCATATTCGTTGCGCTTGTCTCCAGGTTTATTTGAGAATTCTTCTGGGCGTGTGCACCATTTACGCTCCCATGCTGCCATTTGTTCCATACAGAGATTTCCTTATATTTTCTCAGAGTGGTTAAGAGTGGCCCGTATCCAAAATCGGGTCAAATTAATATTTAGTCTAATGATTCATCTTTAAGTAGGTTTGCATGTTATTAAGGTTTCTATCTATTTCTGAATAGAAATTAATGGTTCATTTGGGCCGTTACGAATTGCGTATTTAATGCAGAGCAATCTTGCCCAAAATGGGGGAGATAATACTGCACCGCCATGCCCAAACTTTTCCCCGGAATCCGGTCTATGTTGCAACGCCACGCCCTTCTGTCGCAAGGCCGGCCCTTCTAATGTCATTCCCGGGCTTGACCCGGGAATCCAGTTCTTTGTTGATGGGGCACCCCGGCCCCGCCGCACTGGACCCCCGGATCACGTCCGGGGGTGACGCAGGGATGGGGACTGGATTGTCTCCTTACCCCCGTGTTTTGATGGCATGGTCGAGGGCGAGCAGGCGTTGGGCATCCTGGATATGCAGATGCTCGATCATTTTGCCGTCCAGCGTTGCCACCCCTTTGCCTTGCGCTTCGGCGTCTTTCCATGCGGCCAACATGCGTGTGGCGTGGGCGATGGCGTCTGCCGAGGGGCGGAACAGATCATTGGCCGGGCCGATCTGTTTGGGATGCACCAGTGTTTTGCCATCAAATCCCAGCATGACACCTTGGCGACATTCCTGTTCAAAGCCTCTGCATCCTGCAAATCGCCGTAAACCCCATCCAGAATAGCCAGCCCAAAGGCGCGGGCCGCCAGCAAGGCCAGACCGAAACTGGTGGCAAAGCCTTCGCGGGCGGGGGTGGGGGCAAGGCGCAAGTCTTTTGCCAGATCATTTGTGCCCATCACAAAGCACGCCAAACGGTCGGTTCCTGCCGCGATTCTATCTGCCGCCAAAATGCCGCGCGGGGTTTCCATCATCGCCCAGATGGCCGTTTCCCGATCATAGCCCAACTTTTTCATGGCCTGATCGAGATCACAAAGCTGCTGCGGGCTTTCCACCTTTGGCAACAAGATCGCATCGGGACGGCGCGATGCGAAGGCGGCCAGATCCTCGCGCCCCCATGGGCCATCAAGGCTGTTGATGCGCACGACCACTTCCCGTGTTCCATAGCCGCCTGCGGTCAATGCCTCGGCAATTTGCTGGCGGGCCTTGGCCTTGGCATCGGGAGCCACCGCATCTTCAAGATCAAGGATGACCCCGTCGCAGGGCAGGGTGCGGGCCTTTTCCAACGCCCGGCTGTTGGCACCGGGCATATAGAGAACGGAACGACGAAGACGCGATGAGCCGGGCATGGCAAGGCTTTCTGTTAGAGGACGCACGCAATATATCATGGGTCAGGATCAGAAGGTGTTTTTCGCCACCCGTCCTGCGCCCATCACAAAGCCCACATCCAACAGGGCTTCGATATTTTCCAAAGGGTTGGTGGATACGGCAATGATATCGGCCTCTTTGCCCGGTGCCAGCGTTCCCAGACGATCGCTCATCCCCAAAAGATCGGCGGCATTCACCGTGGCGGCTGCGATCATTTCGCTGTTGCTCATGCCCAGATCGCGCATCAACAGAAATTCCTGCGCATTGGTGCCATGGGCCGACACGCCGCTATCGGTACCGAAAGCGATTTTCACGCCGGCTTTATAGGCTTTCCCGACATTTTCCATCACAATGGGCGGCAGGCCCAATGCCTTTTCGCGGATGGCGGGGGGGAGGAAATTCTGTTCGCGGATTTTATCCACCACGGTTTTCCCGGCCAGCAAGGTGGGCACCAGATAGGCCCCGCTTTCCTTGAACAGGGCGATGGAGCGTTCATCCAGCATGGAGCCATGTTCGATGGAATCGATACCGGCTTCCAAGGCGGCATTGATGCCATCGGCCCCATGGGCATGGGCGGCCACTTTGCGGCCCATGGAATGGGCGGTGGAGATGATCTCGGCGATTTCGTCGTCTTTCATCTGCTGCATCAGGCCGGTGGCGGAATCTGAAAGCACGCCGCCGGTGGAGGTGATCTTGATCACATCCGCCCCGTATTTCACCGTTTCGCGCACAGCCCTGCGGCAATCATAGGGGCCATCGCAAATGGTATCGGGGGTAAGCATATGAACGATCTCGGCATTATAGCATCCACATCCGCATGGCCGCCGGTGCCGGATATGCTGTTGCCCGCCGCAATGATGCGCGGACCGGCCACATAGCCTTTGTGGATGGCATCGCGCAGGCCGTAAATGGCTTCTGGCTCATCGCCCAGATCGCGGACGGTGGTAAAGCCCGCATCCAAGGTGCGCTTTGCGTATAGGGCGCCTTGCATGGCGGCATCGGTGGTGCTCATCTTCAGGCGTTGAAGGGCGGAAGTGGGGCTCAGCTCGAACAGGATATGGGTGTGCATGTCGATCAGGCCGGGCAGCACCGTGGCGGATCTAAGGTCGATCACCGTGTCATGGGCGGGGTCGCCTTTGACATAGCCCGCTTCGATCCGTTCGATCTTGCCATCGGCAATGATGATCGATTGTTCCTGTATTGGCGTTTCCCGTGGATCGGTAATCACGGTTCCAGCGTGGATGATGGTGTGGGCCTTGGCGCTTGAAGCATCAGGAAAAGCCCGAAAACAAGGATCAGCATGCGCATTGTGTGCCCCTTTCTTTATATTTCGGAAAGGATGCTAACCGCGCCTGTGTGCGAAGTACAGAACCCACGGGCTTGACGCCGCGCATTTGAAACGGCAGGCATCCTTGATGAGCAAAAAAGCATCGCATATCCGACTATATGTCGCGGACGACCTTTTGACCCAGCGCACCATAATTTTGGGGCGGGAGCAGGCGCATTATCTGGTGTCTGTGATGCGGCTGGCCGTGGGGGCAACTGTCTTGCTGTTCAATGGCCGCGACGGGGAATGGCTGGCGCGGCTTGTCAAGGCCGACCGCAAATCCGCGCAGTTGATGGTTGAAGGGCAAACGCGGCCGCAATCCCTTGATCCGGCATTGCCGGGGCTGACACTACTTTTCGCACCGGTAAAGCGCGCCAAAACAGACCTGATTGTCGAAAAGGCCACCGAGCTCGGGGTGGCGCGACTCATACCGGTGATCACCGAGCGCACCAATACGGACCGGGTGAAAATGGAGCGCTTTTTGTCCATCGCGGCAGAGGCGGCGGAGCAATGCGAGCGCTTGAGTACGCCGGTGATCGACCTCCCAACGGGTTTGGACGCGGCTTTGAAAGCATGGCCAGATGACAGGCCGCTTTATTTTTGTGATGAAGCGCGAACTGCCCCGCTTTTGTTGTCTGTGCTATGGGCCAAATCTTCACAATCCGGTGATGGATTAGGCCCTTGCGGACTGTTGATCGGCCCGGAAGGGGGCTTTACTGCTGCCGAGCGCGAGGCAGTTTGCGCCCACCGGGCAACCTGTTCCGTCAGTTTGGGGGCGCGGATTTTACGAGCGGAAACGGCGGCTATCAGCGCATTGTCCCTGATTGCGTCTGCCTATGAATTGGTGCGGACAGACTTGCAATAGCTGATCGCAGCGCCTAATTCGATGCGTCGATCACTCTATGCGGAGCTTAGGCTTTATGGCCGATAATGCGCACATGCCCCTTGGCAGGGCCGACCTCGTCACTTCATTGGAACGGGGAATAAAGCCAAAAGAGCGCTGGCGGATTGGGTCCGAACATGAAAAATTTGTGTTCGATCGCAAGAGCCACGCCCCCATTCCCTATGAAGGCGAGCGGGGGATCGGGGCTATTCTGGAGCGTTTGCAGCATTTTGCTGGGCGCCGAAATATGAAGGCAAGAACCTGATTGCTTTGGCGCAGGATGGGGCATCCATCACCTTGGAGCCGGGTGGACAGTTCGAGCTATCTGGCGCGCCTTTGGAAACGCTTCATCAAACCTGTCGGGAGGTGAACAGCCATCTTACGCAGGTGAAAGCCATTGGCGACGAGATGGGGATCGGTTTTTTAGGGATGGGCTTTCATCCCACCGCCAAGCGCGACGACATCCCCATCATGCCAAAAGCGCGTTACGATATCATGCGCGCCTATATGCCCAAAAAAGGCTCGATGGGCCTTGATATGATGCTGCGCACCTGCACCGTCCAGGTGAATCTGGATTTCGGGTCGGAAGCCGATATGGTGCAAAAATTCCGCATCGGTTTGGCTTTGCAGCCTTTGGCAACGGCCCTGTTCGCCAATTCCCCTTTTGTGGAAGGCAAACCCAGCGGGTTCTTGTCTTTCCGGTCGCAAGTATGGACCGATACCGATTCCGACCGCACGGGCATGTTGCCTTTCGTGTTTGAAGAGGGCTTCGGGTTCGAACGCTATGTGGATTATGCCCTTGATGTGCCCATGTATTTCATCGAACGCGATGGGGTGATGCATGATGTGTCGGGCTTGTCGTTCCGTGATTTCATGGCAGGAAAACTGCCCGGCCATGAAGGCTTGCTGCCCTGCATGAAAGATTGGGAAGACCATCTGACCACAGTGTTTCCAGAAGTGCGCTTGAAAACCTTTTTGGAAATGCGTGGCGCCGATGGCGGGCCTTGGGCGCGGCTTTGTGCCTTGCCTGCCTTGTGGGCCGGTTTGCTTTATGATGGCGCAGCGCAAGCGGCGGCGTGGGATCTGGTGAAAGACTGGACCTTCGATGAGATGCGCCAATTGCGCGATAATGCGCCCAAATGGGGCTTGGCAACACCGGTGCCGGGGAATCGCAGCTTGCGCGATCTGGCCCGTGATGTGCTCGACATCGCCGCACAGGGGCTGGATGCCCGCAACCGGCGCAATGATGCCGATGAAACGGAAGCGCATTTCTTGTGCACCTTGCGACAGATCGTTGAGGACAATCGCACTCTTGCCGATGAGATGTTGGCCGCCTATGAGGGGCGCTGGCACGGCGATGCAAGCCGGGCGTTCGAGGATTATCTGTACTAACGGCGCGCTCCTTTTGGAGGGCGATATTGGGTGTAACGAGTAAAATCATGACCAGACTTGGCATTGTAACCGGCCTTGTGTTTGAAGCGCAGGTGCTGACAGGGATGGCGCGTGCCGCTGGCTGCCTTGACCGCGTCCGGATCAAGGCCAGTGGTCCCGGGCGTTCCCGGGCCCGTGATGCGGCCAATGCCCTTTTGGACGAGGGCGTGGATATGGTGTTGTCCATGGGATTGGCAGGCGGGCTTGATCCGGCTTTACGCAGCGGTCAGGTAATTGTCGCCACCGCTGTGCGGAGTGCCGAAAATCGCATCTTGCCAGTGTCCCTTGACCATCATCGTCAGATCATGGCGGTTTTGGAACAAGAGGGATTGAACCCGGTTGCGGGGGATCTTGTGGAAGCGGTGGTGCCTGCTGCCAGCCAGGGGGCAAAGCGGGCATTGTTCCGGGAAAGCCGGGCCGTGGGCGTGGATATGGAAAGTTTCGGCGTGGCCAAGGCGGCCAGTGCGGCGGGGGTGCCGTTCCTTGCCTTGCGGGTGATTGCCGATCCTGCCGATCAGGAAATTCCGCAAGCGGCCCTGTTGGGAATGAGGCCCGATGGCAGTGTCCGTGTCTGGCCGGTTCTGCGCGGTCTTATGGCAAGCCCGGGGATGATCCCCGAGCTGCTGCGTTTAGGGCGGCAAAGCAGTGCCGCCCAAAAGGTTCTAGGCCGTCTTGGCCAAAGCGTCTTTACCGGATTTGGCCTTCGCGGCTGATGCTTTTGCCTTGTCTTCATGCACATCGCTCATGAAGTCTTGCACCTGATTGTCAAAGATGTATTTGGCCGGACGTTGATTATCCATATTGATTTCTTTGGCCATCGGCCCTGTGGTGCGCGGACCACGAAGGGCTGACATCAGGGCTTTCAGCGGATGGGCAAGGGCATCGGAGGCCGCCGTTGGCTCGTAACCGCAATGGGCCATGCAGTTGGCGCATTTTTCATAATTGCCAGTGCCATAGGTGTCCCAGTCGGTGGTTTCCATCAATTCCTTGTAGCTTGAGACAAAGCCTTCGCCCAACAGATAGCACGGCTTTTGCCAGCCAAAGATATTGCGGGTCGGCATGCCCCAGGGGGTGCAATGGTAGCTTTCATTGCCCGCCAGAAAATCCAGATACAGGCTGGAATGGTTGAGCGTCCATTTGCGGCCTTTGCCCAGGGCCAGAATGTCGCGGAACAATTCCTTGGTTTTCTTGCGGTTAAGGAAATGCTCCTGATCGGGGGCGCGTTCATAGGCATAGCCCGGCGAGATGGTGACACCCACACCGATTTCCTTGGCATAATCAAGGAAGGCCGCCACGCGCTCAGGTTTTGCACCATCGAAAATGGTGGCATTCACATTGACCTGAAAGCCTTTGTCCTGTGCCGCTTTGATGCCTTTGATGGCTTTTTCAAACACACCTTCTTGGCATACCGATTTATCATGCTCTTCTTGCAGGCCATCCAGATGGACCGAGAAGAACAGATAAGGCGAGGGCTTGAACAGATGCAATTTCTTTTCAAGCAGCAGCGCATTGGTGCACAGGGACACGAATTTCTTGCGTTTGACCAATCCGGCCACCACTTCACCAATTTCCTTATGGATCAATGGTTCGCCACCGGGAATGGCAACAATGGGGGCGCCACATTCATCGGCGGCATCCAGACAGTCTTGCACCGACAGGCGTTTGTTGAGAATTGGATCGGGATAATCGATCTTGCCGCAGCCGGCACAGGCAAGATTGCAGCGGAACAAAGGCTCCAGCATCAGCACAAGCGGATAGCGCTTATTGCCTTTCAGCTTTTGCTTGAGGATGTAGCTCCCCACGCGGATCTGTTGCAGGATAGGAACGGCCACGGATCTTCCTTTCTCGTCTACCCGATGGTGAGACGTTGCCGCATAAGCGGACTTTTCAATTGGACGGTTTCCACGATGCCGCATAAGCGGCCCCGGGTTGATATATTTTGTTCAGCGCAGGATGCCAGCCAATCTTGGCCATAGCGCCCCAGCCTTTGAAACGGCGGTCGTCAGGCGACCCTCCCTTTCCTTCTCTTTATCTGGCACGACATTTGATCCCCATGAAGCAGCCTGTCAAGGTTGCGTTGATCCGGATGGTGGTCATGCCCGATATTCCTTTTTCTCTCCTTCATCATGCCCTGATCGCCGGCGTGATTTTCTTTCCGTATTTTCTGCCTCCTTGTTCGGCTTTATGGGCACGGTCAAGGCGGTGCATCTACGGGGAGAAAAATCAGACCAAATTTGGGCGAATTTATGAACTTTATCGAGAAACGACAACCCGCTAGCGCGTTTGTGATGATTAATTCACGAGCCTTGATCACTGTCGGCGGCGGATTGTGGAGGGGCCATTTCGGGGCTGGTAAAGGCATGAAGGGTGCCACGCACGATCACCGTATTGCCGGTGGAGGGTTGCAGGCTGACATCGCTCCAGACCGGGCTGTTCTCCAATGCTTCAACAATTTGTGGGGCCTTGCTTTGTCCCTCTCCAGAGGCATAAACCGCCAGCTTGTTGTCTGAAAATTGCAGCCGCGAGATTTCCAGTTCGAAACCGTCCAGAACGCGCACCCATTCCATCAAGGCGTGCAATAACAGGCTTTCATCGCCCAAAGACATGGCCGTGTTAATGGAGCCGATGGCCGACAGGGCATCGCGCCGGTCTGCCAATAAGGGCTGGGCCGATTGGCGTTTTTGCGCCGTTTGCGCTTGATAATGCCGTTCCATCCATAAAGCGGCGCCCCATTGTGTCAGTTGATAGGTGAATGGGGCCAAAAACAGCAACAAGACGATCGGGACAAGATTGGCTGTGATGCTTTTTTTCAGCCAAGGCAGAAGCGGCCCATCAATGAAGGGCGGTGTCGTGATCTCGGCCTTGGTGGTTTTTACGGGCTGTTCCAGATTGTCCGGTGACAAGCGGCCCGCTTTTAAAAAGGCCTGCCAATCCCGCGCATTGGGCTCTTGCGCCCACCAGCGTGAGGTTTTCAGGCTGCCGTCTTTCCAGATCTGTCCTTCAACCCCGCTGAGGCATGCAAGCCTCCTTATCTGGCTGTCCGGCGCATTGATGGCGGGAAACAAGGCGCTTTCCGGGATCAGCCTTTTGCCGGATTTCGGGGGGATATGTGCGAAAACCGTATCTTGATCCCATGTCCAGACGCCGGCCCCCGATGTGCCTGCGCGCAGATACAGCCCGGGATTTTTGAAAGGGGTGTTGAATTGCACCTTTAATTGCAGCGCTTGCAAAGCCTTGGTGTTCTGGAAATCGCCGGGGAAAAACTGATGGCGGCACCATGCACGCGGCAAGACCAGCACAGACCCGCCAAAAAAACCACCGCTTTGCAGGGCTGTGACGCGACCGTCTTCGTGCAGGGCTTCAAGTGCCGGACGGAATAAGTGGTTCAGTGATTGTCGAAGCGTCATTGTAATCCTGCGGCTGTCGGCGCTCGCCGATGAAAAAACGGTAAAAAGGTCGGTCCGGTGCAATGGCCCGACGCTCCACCTCGATGATGCGTTCAATAAGGCGTGCCCCCGATGGACCGGTGACAGGGGCGTAGAAACTGAACCGTGCCCGGGCTGTGGGACTGGCCTGTCGTCGCCCGAACATGGTGTCGCTTTCGTTTAATTCCTCCTCGATCACTTTGTCTGTCAACAAGGCACGCACTTCCGGCGCGATCAGCCCGGTGACAAGCCCGATGGAACGGGTGTCTGTTGTGGTCACCGTTATTAGCCGTTCATTATGCCAGAGAACAGGCACTTCATCCCAGCCTAGAATATTTTGCGCTTCCATGGCACTGCGCAAGGGCGATTGGCTGGGGGCAGGGCGGTTGAGCAAGCGATAGGCGGGGGCTTCGGCCCCAAGAAAACGGCGGTTGTTATTGGCATCGGTATAATCAAGAAGGCGGGCTTCCAAACGGGCGGCGTCATTGCCGCTTTGGTCAAAAGCTTCCAGCAGCACCCGGATTTCCGGTTCAATATTGGAATTGAGGGAAATCAGCCCGCCCGTATCTTGGTAGCGCACCACAATGCCGGTGCTATCCAGACGCATACCGCCGCGCGCCGACCAGAAATTGCTATCGTCCGACGGGGCCTTTAATCCGTCTTGCAGGCTCAGGGCGTTGAATTTTGCATCCTCGGATAAGGTGATTCCCCCCAAAAGCGGTTGCGCCGTCAGCCAGAGAAACAAGGTGCGGGATTCGGTGGTCATAAGCGCCCGCTCGGCAGCAATGTCTTGTTGCTGCATCAAGACAAGAGCCTGTCCGGACCGGGAGGCGCGGACCCCGATCATGGCGATGGCGGCGAAGACCAGAACAAACACCAACACCATCGGCAAAACGATGCCCGCAGATCTTTCACGCGGGGGCTTTTGGCTTTGGTCCACTGTCAAAAGAGCTCTCCACTGGCAGAAGAGCCTTCCAGGCGAAAGGGAAGCCTGTGGCGGTTCTCAAGGGGGACGACCCACAAGGCCGGAGTGCCGCTTATCTGGAAGCGCAGGCGGATGGCTTCGGGCAGGGCGGGCGTTTGGAAGAACGCCTGATCCTGGAAAAAACCGTTTCCCGGATTGGCTTTTGGCGGCCATGCCTCATGCCATTGGCCATCCATTCCGAAATAGTCGAATTGGCCATTTTCGATGCCTTCGACCAGCGTTTGTTGCCCGTCGCCCGTGTCGATCACCAGTCTTTGCGGGGTGCTGTCGTTTTCCAGTGTGACTTTTATCACGGTGAGCTTGCGGTTTCCGGCAGATAGCGGACGTAAGGTCATGCCTTCAAAGCCGGCCCCGTCGCCATTGAAAACGCGTTCCGGGCTGTTGGGCCATGCGGGCACCAGTTCACGGGCCACATCACGAAAAAGTGCCGCACGTAAGGGCTGGCTTTGGGCGCGATCAAAAGCGGCAGACACCCGTTGCATATTTGACCATTGGGTGACAACCGATTGAAATAATATGGTAGAAATCAGAGATAGCAGCGCCAGTGTGACAATAATTTCCATCAGGCTGAAGCCAGCTTCAGTCCCTTGTTCTGAGCCACTTTCTACCTTGCGTTTCAACGGACTTTCTCGTAACTTGTGGATGGTCCTCGTGTGTCCGACCCATAAAAATATCCCACTTCGCTTAATTGAAGTGTGTGTGCCTTGCACGCTAAAAACGGCTCGTAGATGTTTCTGCGGGTCGTTTTTTTTCGGTGCTTTGCAATATAAGGCTGGGTCCATAGAACGCTTCGGGAATATCTTGGATACTGCATGATTTTACGGGCGATCACGATGGTTTCAAGATCGAAAATCTTGTCCGCTTTCAATATGGCGCGGGTGGCTTTACGCTCTCTTAGCATTGTTTGTGCCAGTTTGAATGATGATCTTTGGTGACCGGATCATCGTGGTGACGCGCACGGATGGTTTCTTTTATTCGATTCCCTTTGGGCCCAAGGCTATCATTGCGTCATGGTGCTTGCAATAAAAGGCCGGCTGCGATTAGGTGCATCCTTGGAAAATCTTCGTTATTCGATTTGCCATATAGGCATCAGATACCCTGTAGCTTTCTAAAGAGAAGATGATGACCGACTGGAAATCCTGGTTTAAGCAGCAAAGCAATGATCGCACGCTTCTGGGATTGAAGGTGCTGGGCTGTCTTTTGCTGTTCTGGGTTTATTTGCAGGTGCAGGATCAGGCACAAATGGCGAGCGGACGCGCACAAGCCGCACAGGCGCAAGCGCTTTCCTTGCGGGGGCTGGACGATGGCACTCTTTGGGCTTCGCGGGCAAAGCAGGCGCGTGGGGCTTTGGCCGATTGGCAAAAAGGCCAGTGGGTCGCCCCGACACCGGGCATTGCCGCCGCCATGGTGCAAGGGGAATTGGAAGCGCTGGTGAATGGTCTTGGGGCGCAGGCATCCAATATCAAGGTCAGCCCCGATGTGTTGACCGTTGATGGCCAAAGTGGCTTGCGCTTTGATCTTACGGCGCGTGGCGATCAGGCGACCATTGTGATGGTGCTGGTTTCTATGGCGCTGCATCAACCGCGCCTGATTCCCGGCGATGTGAATGCCAATTTCTCCAAACGCAGATCCAATGTCCGGCTTTCGGGATTTGCGCCGTTTCAGGCACAATCCGCTCAGGACCGGCCTGCGGCAACGGCGGCCTCTTCTGTCCTTGCTGCGCCCAAAAAAACCGCCTTTAACGGCGTAGCGGAAAGGCAGGCATATGCCGGTTGAGCGTTTACGCGGCCTTCTAGCTTTGGCCGGATTTTTGTTTTTGGCGGGGGTGATCGCGGGGGCCGGAACTTTTCTGGCATCGCAAACAGCCCATCGGCGCGACATGGTGTCCGCATCCTCGTGGCAGCCTCCCATGGCCCCCTCTGCGGTGCTGCTGGCTGTGGCGGGCCATGATCTTTATAGCCTGACCCATTTGCTGCTCAAAGACGGTGCTTTCGGGGCTGTTTCCGAAGAGGACTATGCGGCGAAGGCTGGACGTGCCGCGGGGGGAGCGGACGGCGCTGATGGGCGTCTGTCCGGACCTGAAAAAAAACCGTTTCCCGATATCATCGCGGCCGCCTTGGTTGACCGGACGCCGATGATCTATCTGCGCCATGCCGATGGCCGTGTTGCCGGTTGGTCTGAAAACACCAGTCCGGAAGAAGGGTGGGAGATCGTTTCAATCACTCTTGATGCCATCGAAGTGCGCTATAAAGACGATCCCGTACAGCATCTTCCGGTATTTGTTAAAATCCCCGATGCGGCCTTTTTGAAAGGGGTCGAGAAACATTGACCCTGCCTGTGCCGCGCCCTATCGTCCCTCGCGTGATGTGACCATAATGAACGCACAAGATATGCTCTGTTCTAATCTGATTTATTCTCGGCTCTCCCTTGTTGAAGGGGGCTTTTTGGTGCCTGCAATGCGTGGTGTTTTTCTATGATCTCATATGAGGGGGAACGTGCCGGGGCGCCTTGGGGGCGGATGCGGGTTGTTTCAACAGCGGTGGCATTTGGCTTGCTGTTGTCGAGCTGTAGCACATTAAACAAACAAGACGACCTGAAGGTGGATGAAAACACCTTGGGGAAACTGGTCCAGCGGCCAGAAGTGAAGGCGGCTCAAGATGCGCGGATTGGTAGCGGTGCCGATGATGCGCCGCGCCTGAAAAAGCCTTTCGAGGATCGTTTGCGCCGCGAGACTGTGCCGTCGGTCAAGACAACAGATCGCCGCGCTGAAGAGGATGGTGAGGCACCGCCCATTCCCGATGGGCTGGTGGATGCCTCTGTGCCGCCTTTGTCTTTGCCCGCCTTTATCGATGTGGTGTTTGGCGAAATCTTGAAAGTTCCCTATTCCACCGGCCCCGAGGTGGCATCGCGTAAAGATGTGATCCAATTGCGGTCTTCGGGAGAGATTCCGGCTCCGGATTTTCTGAGCCTCGTGTCTTTGGCCCTGAAGGATTATGGCATCCGTGTCAGCGCCCAGCATGGGCTTTATGTGGTTATTGGCGAAAGCAGTGCGCGGCAAAGACGGCCCAGCTTCATTCGCTCTCGCAGCCGACCGGGCACCCCGGCAGCTTTGCGTCCGGTGGTGCAGTTTGTGCAGTTGAAGGCCATCGATTCCAACAATATGCGCAATCTTTTGTTGCAGGCTTTTCCCCGCGGCGGTGCCTTGGAAGTGACCAATGACAGCGCCACAGGATCGGTGATTTTGTCGGGACTGCCCGAAGATGTGGATGCGGCGCTTGATATTATCGAAACGATGGATGATCTGGCTTTTGCCGATTCCGAAGTGCTGCAGTTTAAACCGATTTTCTGGCAAGTCGATGAGTTGGCCACCCAATTGCAGACCATTTTGCAATCTGAAGGGTGGCAGGCCTCTAGCGGAAACCGGCAAATTCTCCCCATTCATCTGGTGCCGGTTCCTTTTTCCAATAGCCTGATGATTTTCGTGAAGGAAGAAGAGGCCCGCAACCGGGTGCTTTACTGGCTGAATGTTCTCGATCAGCCCGCGGAAAAGGGCGATGTGGATCAGATTTTTGTTTATGATGTGCAAAATGCGGATGCCACATTGATCGCCGAAACCGCCAATGCGGTGCTGGACAATACCCGGCTGCGTGCATCGGATGACATTCCGGTATCCGGTGCCGCTGGCCCAAATACCCAGAACCGGACGGGGGGACGGTCCTCCAATTCCAGCAGTCTGGTGGTGGACCCGCAGGGCAACCGGCTGATTTTCTCTGGCTCTGCCAGCGATTATCAAAGGCTGCTGCAATTGCTGCGGCGGTTGGATCAGCCAACGCCGGAAGTGCTGATTGAAGTGACCGTGGCCGAGGTCACATTGACTGACGACACGCGCTATGGCGTTGAATTCTTTGTGGATTCCATTGGAACCAATGGTGCCGATGTGAATTTTGGCACCGATGGCGGCTTGGGGCTTGCCGGGTCCGGGTTCAATCTGGGCTTTGTCAGCGGCGATGTGTCGGCAGCCTTGAATGCTTTTGCGCAAAACCAGCAGGTGAATGTGCTGTCCACGCCGCGCTTGGTGGCCCGCTCAGGCGGCGCGGCGAATATTCAGGTGGGGTCGGATGTTCCGGTGATCACCACGCAGGCTGCAGCCGATCAGCAAAGCGGTGATGGCTCCCGCGATGTGTTGCAGTCGGTGCAATTTCGCTCCACCGGTGTTTTGCTCAATATCGAGCCGGTGGTGTACAGCACTGGACGGGTGGATCTGACCATCACTCAGGAAGTGTCCAGCGCTTTGCCCAATCCCAATACGGCCATTGCCAGCCCGATCATTTCCAACCGGAATTTGAGCACCCAATTGACCCTTGATGATGGCGGCACAGCCGTTTTGGGCGGTTTGATCCGGGAAAGCATCACCCGCGGCGATACGGGTATTCCGCTGCTGAAAGACATTCCCTGGCTTGGCAGCCTGTTCAGTGTGGATTCTCTGAATATCGAGCGGACAGAGCTTTTGGTGATCATCACCGCCTATATCATCCGGGGATCCGAAGACCGCGAGCGGTTCGTCGATTATCTGACGGACGAGATCAACCGTTCCTTGTCTGATCCGGTTCAGCTTCGCACCCGAATTCCCAAGCAGCAATGATGGGGGGGCGGCAAATCCCGATGGCCGCTTCAAGAATTGCGAAAAGGGCGGGTGCAGATCGCAGTGGCGGCTTCACGATCCTTGAGGTTCTGGTTGCCCTTGCGATTTTGGGAACGGCGCTGGCAGCCTTGTTCGGCTTGCAGCAAAGCGCATCACGCGCGGCGATTGCGGTGGAACGGGCGCAGCAAAGCATGGAGCGGATCGCACCGCCTTGGCCATTCTGGCCAGCATCAATCCCATGTTGCAGCCCGAAGGACGTGCCGATCTTGGCCATAATGCCCGCATGAGCTGGCAGGCCACGCCCATTGGGGATGCGAAAACCATCACCGCCGCCACCGGCGCACCGGGGCGCTTTTCCCTGCAACGCTTTGACGTGGCCGTAACCATCGAAGCGCCGGGCAGGGCGTCTTGGGGATGGTCGGTGGAGCGTTTGGGCTGGCGACCGGTCAGAGGCTATTCGCCGGGCGATTAAGCCCGTTCTAATCCCGTTATGGACCTGCCTTGTTTATTTTTGTGGATATGGGGCGGACTGTCGGGAAAAGGCACATAGCATCTGGCGTAGGGAAGTCCGCCAATGCACCGGCGTGGTGGCGGATTTTTGCCAACCGTCTGTGCTGTCCAGAACGGAAAAAGCAGGGCGACGGGCCGGAGTGGGATACTCGACGCTTTTGATGGGGCTGACGGGAACCGGACGGTCCAGCAGTCCAAGCGCCAGCCCTTCTTCCATGATGCGACGGCAAAATCATACCAGCTTGCAACGCCCGCATCGCTCCAATGTAGAATGCCGTTTTGCGGTTTTTCTGCCAAGCGCCATAAAGCATGCGCCAGCCCCTTCGCCCAGCAAGGGGTTCCAAGCTGGTCTGCCACCACAGATAGCTGATCGCGGCTGGCCATCAATTTCAGCATGGTTTTGACAAAATTCGTCCCATGAACGGAATACAGCCATGATGTGCGCACGATCAAAGCCCGATCCGGGATGTGGTGCAAAATAGCCTCTTCGCCGGCGCGTTTGCTTGTTCCATATACATTCAGCGGATGGGTGGGGGCGTCGGGCGTATAGGCCCTGTTGGCGGTGCCATCGAACACAAAGTCGGTGGAAATATGGATCAGTCTTGCCCCCGAAGCGCCCACAGCTTTGGCAAGATTGGCCGCGCCTTGTTCATTGACGGCGAAGGCCTGCTCTGATGCAGTTTCCGCTTTGTCCACCGCCGTATAGGCCGCCCCGTTGATCACCAGATCCGGTTTGTGTCGGTTGATGCAGTGAAAGGTGGCATCGGCATCGCAAATATCCAGTTTGCTTCGGTCCAGCGCCACCACTTCCATATCTTTTGGGGCGGTGTCTTGCAGGTCCCGGCCCAATTGGCCCTGTGCGCCGGTGATCATTATTTTCATGGATAGACCTCGGCATCTGCAAGGCATGGCGCCTTTGCATCCTTGGCAGATAAAAGGGGCTGGCGACCATTCAAAGGCCAATCAATGGCAATCTCCGGATCGTTCCAGATGACCGAACGCTCGCACTCCGGCGCATAAAAATCGGTGCATTTATAAAAAACTTCGGCGCTGTCGCCCAGCACCAGAAACCCATGGGCAAAGCCTTGTGGCACCCAAAGCTGCCGATGATTGTCCGCCGAAAGCTCCACCCCCACCCAGCGTCCAAAATCGGCGGAGTGGCGGCGCAGATCGACCGCCACATCCAGAATGGCTCCGGCAATGCAGCGCACCAATTTGCCTTGCGGTTTGCCAATTTGATAATGCAAGCCGCGCAAAACCGGGCCGGTGGAGCGGGAATGATTGTCTTGCACAAACTTGTCGGGAAGGCCGAGTTCGCCAAAACGTCGGGCGTTCCATGTTTCCATGAAGAAGCCGCGATCATCGCCAAAGACTTTGGGCTCGATGATTTTTACATCCGGCAAGGCGGTGGGGAGAATCTTCATCGTGCCCCCTCGCCGCGCAAGATTTGCATCAAATAATCGCCATAGCCGCTTTTCAGCAAAGGAGCCGCCAAGCGTTCCAGCTCCGAAGCGCTGATATAGCCCATGCGGAAAGCGATTTCTTCGGGGCAGGCAATTTTCAATCCCTGCCGGTCTTCTATCACCCGGACATAATCGGCCGCATCCAGAAGCGAGGCATGGGTGCCGGTATCAAGCCATGCAAAACCGCGTCCCAGCGTTTCCACCGATAGGGTTCGGGCTTCCAGATAGCGCTTGTTCACATCGGTGATTTCCAGTTCTCCCCGGGGGGATGGCCGGATGGATTTGGCAATGTCCACCACTTGATTGTCATAGAAATAAAGCCCGGTGACCGCATAATGGGATTTGGCTTTTGTGGCTTTTCTTCGATATCGCTGGCGCGCCTTCGGCATCAAAGCTCACCACGCCATAGCGTTCGGGATCCTTGACATAATAACCGAACACAGTGGCCCCGACATCTCGTTTGGTGGCTGTTTCCAATACTGTACGAAAGCCTTGGCCATAAAAGATATTGTCGCCAAGAATGAGGCTGACGGGGTCGTTGCCGATAAAGCGCTCGCCAATCAGGAAGGCTTGCGCCAGCCCGCCCGGTTCGGGTTGTGTGGCATAGCTTAAATCAATGCCGAATTGCGATCCATCGCCAAGCAAATGCTGGAATTGCGTCTGGTCTTCGGGGGTGGTGATGATCAAGATATCGCGGATTCCCGCCAGCATCAGCGTTGATAGCGGATAATAGATCATCGGCTTGTCATAAACCGGCATCAGTTGTTTGCTGACAGACCGGGTCAGCGGATAAAGCCGTGTGCCGGAACCGCCTGCCAGAATAATGCCGCGATAGGGCCGTGTCATAAAGCGTCCTTCACTTGCAAAGCTCCCATTGGTTGATAAAGGCACCGGGCAGGGTGTTGCAAGCATTGGCTCCCCATCAGGGGCGGTTGGAAAAGGCCAATGCGGCGGCAAATCCGAACAACAGCACGCTGGTGACATAGGATTGCCCGCGGAGCACGGTCGGATGGGCCATTACCCAATGGCGCACACGGTCTGCAAGGGCGGCCAAGAGGGCCATGATGACAAAGCCTATGCCAAAGAAAAACGCGCCCAGAACAAGAATACGCTGGGTGGGATTGTCCGCCTGCGCCGGAACGAACTGGGGCAGGAAGGCCAACAGGAACAAAATCACTTTGGGATTAAGGATATTGGTCAAGAATGCCTGACGCAAAAGCCGTGATGTGGGGCGCGGGGTGGCTTGGTCTGCATGGTTGAGATCCAGTCCGTTGCCATGGCGGGCGATCCCGATGGCCATCCACAACAGATAGGCCGCGCCCAAAAAGCGCAGAATGTCATAGGCGTGGGGCAGATTGATAAGCACAAGAGACAGCCCGAAGGCCGCGGCTGTCATGTGCATCATTCCACCCACCATGATGCCGAAAAGGGTGATCATTCCCGCCTTGAAGCCAAGGCCAAGCGAGCGGTTTATCACCAAAATCATATCCGGCCCCGGTGTCAGCCCCAGCACCAAAGTGGCCGAAAGAAACACCGATAATTGGGCGGAATCAGGCAAAAGGTCGGTCAATGTGCATCATCCCAATTTTCACCGGTGCCCACATCCACCAGCAAAGGCACGGCCAGATCAAGAACCGGTGCCGCGGCTTGCTCCATCACGCGGCGGATCACCGGAATGGCAGCTTCTACCTGATCTTTGGGGGCTTCGAAGATCAGTTCATCATGCACCTGCAAGAGCATACGGATATCGGGCAAGCCCGCATCCAAGAGCGCTTGCGGCATACGGATCATGCGCGTTTGATGATATCGGCGGCCGTGCCCTGGATGGGGGCATTGATGGCGGCCCGTTCGGCAAAGGCCCGCAAATTGGGATTTTTGGCATTGATGTCGGAGACATGGCTGCGCCGGCCGAACAAGGTCGTGACATGCCCCGTTTCATGGGCCTGTTCCTTGGTGCGCTCCATATAGGTGCGAATGCCGGGAAAGCGTTCGAAATAGGCATCGATATAGGCTTTTGCCTCGTCGCGCCCGATATCAAGCTGACGCGCCAAGCCGAAGGCGGAAATGCCGTAAATAATGCCGAAATTGATGGCTTTGGCTCGTCGGCGGGTGGCGGAATCCATGTTTTCCATGGGGACGCCAAATACCTGGGACGCGGTCAGGGCGTGAATATCCACCCCTTTGGCAAAGGCATCTTTCAAGGCATCGATATCGGCCATATGCGCCAATATGCGCAATTCTATCTGGCTATAATCGGCGGCGATCAACAGATTGCCCGTATCGGCACAAAGGCGCGGCGAATACGGCGACCTTCAGGGGTGCGGATGGGGATATTCTGCAAATTGGGATCGGTGGATGATAGACGCCCCGTCGAGGTGATGGCCATGGAAAAGCTGGTATGCACCCGCCCGGTCTTTTCATTGATGGCTTTTCCCAAAGCATCGCTATAGGTGCTTTTCAGCTTGGAAAGTTGCCGCCATGACAGCACTTTTTCCGGCAAAGCATGGCCCTCTGCCGCCAATTTATCCAGCACATCGGCACTGGTGGACCAGGCACCGGTTTTGCCCTTCTTGCCGCCTTTCAGGTCCATCTTGTCAAACAGGATATGCCAAGCTGTGCGGGGCTGGCGATATTGAAGCTTTCACCGGCCAGTTCGTGAATTTCCGTTTCAAGACGGGCCATGCCTTCGGCAAATTCCGCCGACAGGCGCGACAGTTCGGCGCGATCCACCTTGATCCCGGCGCGTTCCATATCCACCAGAACCGGCACCAGCGGGCGTTCAAGCCGTTCATAGACCGAGAGCAGCCCCGCCTCGGCCAGGCGGGGTTTCAACAGGCGATAAAGGCGTCCGGTGATATCTGCATCCTCAGCCGCATAATGGGCGGCCTTTTCTATGGGCACCAGATCGAAGGTGATCTGTTTCTTGCCCGTTCCCGCAACATCTTTGAAGGGGGTGGGGGTGATGCCCAGATGCAGTTCGGACAGTTCATCCATACCGTGGCCATGCAGCCCGCAATCGCGCACATAAGAGATCAGCATGGTATCGTCGATGGGATGAACCGGATGCCTTCATTGGCGAAAATCGCCATATCATATTTGATATTCTGCCCCACCTTCAAAATGGCGGGGTCTTCCAGGATCGGCTTCAAGGCCGCAAGGGCATCTTTGACGGGGAGTTGCCGGAGCGTATCTGTGCCGAAATCCAGCCCGTCGCTTTTGCGGTGGCGCAAGGGGATATAGCAAGCCTCGCCGCCTTTTACCGATAAAGAGATACCAACCAACTCTGCGCGCATGGGGTCCAGAGAGGTGGTTTCCGTATCCACGGCCACAATGCCGGTATCGCGGATGCGGGCGACCCAGTGCTCCAGATCCGCCATCTGGTCAACAATGCTGTAATTGGTGGCTTTGATCTCGGTGGTTTCCGCTTCTTGCGGGCTGGTGCCGGGGATGCCGTCCCCCAAATGCGACACCACACGGGCCCGCAGGGCCTTGAACCCGTTGTCGTCGGCAAATGCCAAAAGCTTTTCCGGCTCCATAGAGCTGACCGCCAGCTTATCCAGCGTCCAATCTTCCAGCGGCACATCGCAATGGAGTGTCACCAGCTTTTTCGACATGCGGGCATCATCGGCATGGGCCAGCAAATTTTCGCGCCGTTTGGGTTGTTTGATCTCGCCGGCGCGGGCCAATAATGTTTCCAGATCGCCATAATCGGCGATCAACTGCGCCGCTGTTTTAGGGCCGATGCCGGGAACGCCGGGCACATTATCTACGGAATCGCCGCAAAGCGCCTGCACGTCGATCACCTTTTCAGGGATGACGCCGAATTTATCATGCACTTCTTTTGCGCCGATGCGGCGGTTTTTCATGCTGTCAAACAGGCTCACATCAGTGCTGACAAGCTGCATCAGATCCTTGTCCGACGATACGATGGTCACTTTCCAGCCTTCGGCCCGGGCGCGGGTGGCAAAGGTGGCGATGATATCGTCAGCCTCATAGCCCTCCATTTCAATGGCGGGCACGTTGAAAGCATTGGTGGCTTCGCGGATCAGCGCGAATTGCGGCACCAGATCGTCCGGCGCCGGGGGGCGATGGGCTTTATAGGCATCGTAAATATCATTGCGGAAGGATTTGCGCGCCGCATCGAAAATCACCGCAAAATGGGTGGGGGCTTCCCCCTCATTCACGTCTTTCAGCAGCTTGAGCAGCATGTTGGAAAAGCCGTAAACCGCATTGACGGGGGTACCGTCCTTGCGGGTCATGGGGGGCAAGGCGTGATAGGCGCGGAAAATATAGCCCGACCCATCGACGAGATAGAGATGTTTGCTGTCTGTCATGGGGCAGTGCTTTCATAAAAGATGGCAGCCCGCAAAAGGGTGCCGGACGATAGTGCGAGAGACGATGTCGAAAGGGAGCTACGCGGCCTTTGATCTGCTTTTATCCGCAGGCCCGCCTTTCAGGATGAACTCCCGATCACAATAGCCACATTCCACGCGGCCTTCATCGCCCATGGTCAGATAAACGCGGGGATGGCCCAACGCGCCTTCTCCGCCATCGCAAGAGACGGTCTTTTTATCAACGATCAGGGTTTCCGGTGGAGGGGTGGTCATTGTTTGGCTGTCCTTCTTGACTTGAGAAACGCATCGCGCGCGTATTTTCTGTTTGTATAACCCTGCCAATCTGGCCACACAACTAGGGTCATGCCTTTATGGACGCATTGACCGAAGGCGGGGCTGGTGCTAGCGCAAGGGATACGATCCGATTGAAAGGAGTGTCCGGTTATGACGTCCCCCTCTGCCATCCATGTGCGTTCCCTTGAGAAAACCTATGGTGGCCCCTCGCCCAAACGTGCTTTGAAGGGCATCGATCTGGACATTCCGCAAGGCTCTATGTTTGGCCTTTTGGGCCCCAATGGAGCGGGAAAATCCACTTTCATCAATATTCTCGCCGGACTTGTGAACAAAAGTTCGGGAGAAGCGCGTGTCTGGGGCTTTGATTTGGATGAAAATCCGCGCAATGCCCGTGCCTCCATCGGGGTGGTGCCGCAAGAGCTGGTTTTTGATGCCTTTTTCACGCCGTGGGAAATGATGGAAGTGCAGGCCGGGATGTACGGCGTGCCAAAATCCGAACGGCGCACCGAAGAATTGCTGAAAGCCGTGCATTTGTGGGACAAACGCCACGCCTATTCGCGCACCTTGTCGGGCGGGATGAAGCGGCGTTTGCTGGTGGCCAAAGCCATGGTGCACACCCCGCCGGTGTTGATTCTCGATGAACCGACGGCGGGTGTGGATATCGAACTGCGCCAGTTGTTATGGACCTATGTGCGCGAATTGCATGCGCGGGGCACCACTATCGTGTTGACCACCCATTATCTGGAAGAGGCGGAAGAGCTGTGCGACACCATCGCCATCATCAATCATGGTGAGGTGGTGTGCTCTGAGCCGACGCCGGATCTACTGGCGCGGATTGATGAAAAGGAGATTCTGATCGATCTGGCCAGCGAGATTTCCGAGATCCCCCAACATTTCAATGGCTTCCGTGCCCGTTTGGCAGGGCCGAATCGCCTGGCATTCCAGGTGTCGCGGAAGGGCAATGATGTGGGCGCGGTGCTGGCGGCCTTATCGGCTTCCGGGCTTGAGGTGCGTGATTTGTCCACGGATGAAACCGATCTGGAGGATATTTTCCTGCAACTGACCCGTGGCAGCGATGCCGATGCAGCAGCCTGATCATGAAAGCTGAATTTGATGTTCTGGTGATCGGCGCAGGGGCGGCCGGGCTGTCCTTGGCGCTGAAAATTGCCCCCCATGGCCGTGTGGCGGTGGTTTCCAAGGGGAAATTGTCTTCAGGGTCCACCAAATGGGCGCAAGGCGGCATCGCCGCCGTTCTGTCGGTGGGCGATACGGTGGAAAGCCATATCGAAGACACGCTGATCGCCGGTGACGGGCTGTGCGATAAAGACGCCGTACGCTTTGTGGTGGAGCGCGGTCCGGCGGCCATCGAGGATCTGATCTCTTTGGGGGTGGAATTTACCCGCAGCGAGGAAGACAGCGATGCGGCGGGCTATCATCTGACGCGGGAAGGCGGCCATTCGGTGCGCCGGGTGATTCATGTGGATGATGCCACGGGACGGGCGGTGCAACAGGCGTTGGAGCGCCGTGCCCGCGCCGAACCGAATATCACCGTTTTAGAGCATCATGTGGCGGTGGATGTTATCACCAATCGGCATCTTTCCGGTGATGGTAAAGGCTCGGACCGGTGCCATGGCGCTTATTTGTTGAACCGGCGCACCGGCCATGTGGATGTGTTCGCCGCCAAGGCGGTGGTGCTGGCCACCGGAGGCGCAAGCCGGGTGTATCTTTATTCTTCAAATCCCGATGGCTCGACGGGGGACGGGATCGCCATTGCGTGGCGGGCCGGATGCCGCATTGCCAATATGGAATTCAACCAGTTTCATCCCACCTGCCTGTTTCATCCCAAGGCGAAAACATTTCTCATCACCGAAGCATTGCGCGGTGAAGGGGCACATCTGACGCTGCTGGACGGCACGCGCTTTATGGACCGCTTCGACAAGCGGGGCGAACTTGCGCCGCGCGATGTGGTGGCACGGGCCATCGACCATGAAATGAAGCGCTTGGGGCTGGATCATGTGTTGCTGGATATCAGCCACCGCGATCCGGATTTCGTGATCGGCCATTTCCCCACCATTTACCGGCGCTGCTTGATTATGGGATCGATATTACCAAACAGGCGATTCCGGTGGTGCCCGCCGCCCATTATACCTGTGGCGGTGTGGTGATCGATCGGGCCGGACGCACCGATCTGGAAGGGCTTTATTGTATCGGCGAAGCGTCCCATAGCGGTCTTCACGGGGCCAATCGCATGGCCTCTAATTCCTTGCTGGAATGTTTGGTTTATGGCCAATCGGCGGCGGAAAACATCGTCTGGCGGCTAAAGGATTTGCCAAATCCCGCCTTGGCACGCAATTGGATGAAAGCCGCGTCACCAATTCCGATGAAGAAATTGTGGTCAGCCATAACTGGGCGGAATTGCGCCGTTTCATGTGGGATTATGTGGGTATTGTGCGCACCGATAAACGTTTGGAACGGGCGCAACATCGTGTGGATCTTCTCGCCCGCGAAATCCAGGATTATTACGGCAATTTCCATGTGACCGGCGATCTGTTGGAATTGCGCAATCTGGTTACGGTGGCGGGGCTGATCGTGCGGTCTGCCATGGCGCGGAAAGAATCACGCGGTCTTCATTATACGGCAGATTATCCAAAGCAACTGCGCGAAGCCAAAGATACGGTGCTTACTCCGCCTTTTGCTGCCCGCCGTATCGATGGCCATAAGGTTTAAAAAGCCGTCTGGGACAGTCTGTTAAGGCGGCGTGCAAAAAATGCGCTTTGTGCATTTACAATGGCCGGGCATTTCCGCTAGTGTCCGCCAGCCTGATCTTGGCACGCACCATGATGCGACATGGCTCAAGGCACCCGTAGCTCAGCTGGATAGAGCGCTGCCCTCCGAAGGCAGAGGCCAGAGGTTCGAATCCTCTCGGGTGCGCCACTATACTCCAGAACTTTTCTGAAGAACCTACCGTATAGGGCCGACAACAGTTTGCACCCGGCTACCAGATTCAGAATGTCATAGCACGGCGTTCAGGTTAGCAAGGCGCTATGATTTTCCATCGCCATTGCTCAAAATATTTGAAACCAATTCTTTCTCTACCGCGCTGAGTGAAAGCGATATACCAAACCGATCCTTCAAAATAGCCTCCCAAGCGTCGAAGGACGCCAGATCGCCTTCGGTCATCTCGTCGCCGTGCCTGTCAGTGAGCCTGTTGTTCCAGAGTCCGGTACGACCAGTTGGATGAAACAGGCCGATGAACAGCCCATGGCGGAAATGGGATTCTGGATGCGTCGCCATATAATGATTGGCGGACTCTAGATCGCTATCGACGGCGGGTCGTAACTCAAAGCTGTATTGGTTTTTCCATGTGTCTTTGTGGAGCCGCTGGACCATCTTTTCATCGTCACTTATGGCAATCATGCGAATAAAGCCGTCGCCATCGTCCACAGGTGTGTCCGTTTGAATATTCAGAGGCGCTCGAAGAGCACGCGCGCCAAATCCGACATCCGTCAGAAACCGCCCCTCTTCGAGCTCAACAATATGTGTGAGATGGGTTCTTGGAGGGGTCTGCTGCGGATCGCGAATCCACACCCGCCCTAGATGTTGAGACACTCTAAAGCCGAGGGCTCTCAACAGGTCCGCATAAAGCAGGTTCAGTTCAAAACAGTATCCGCCCCTCTGTCCTTTGAGAATTTTCGCCACAAGCGATGCTCTTGTCAGGCTTATGCCGCGCTTCAGAAAAACATCGATATTTTCAAAAGGGATCACAGACATATGCAGACGCTGTAAACGCGCCAGTGCTTCCAGTGTCGCTTCTTCCGGCAGCGAAGCTCCAAGTCTGATGGCATAGGCATCAAGAAAGTCGGTAGCGCTAAGTGGCAGTGCCTGCGCCGTCAATGCTTCCTGACCTTCAGCCTCGCCGGTTTCGGCACCAAGTTGTGGTCCCCATTCGAGGCGCAGAATTTGCGCCATGCTTTCAAATCGCCTCAGCCCCACCACTTCGCGCAAATGGGCTTCAACTTCCGCCATGGAAACGCGCGTATCAAGGGCCACGCGCTCACCAAGGTCTGTCATGATGATCGTTTTCTGACGCTTGTCGTCCGGGTCCTCCCTCAGCTCAAGCGCGCCAATCCGCTGAAGCTCGCGTGTAATCTTGTAGACAGCCTGACGACTGATCCCCATTCGCCGCGCCACCTCAGAGGCATGTGTCACACCGCAATTGAGATGACAGAAAAAGGTCAGATGCGCGCCCGTGAGCTTGTCGTGCCCCTTAGCTTTCATCAGATGCAGCAGACTGGACGACATCCACTGATTCGCGCTGATCAGTGCCTGCCCAAGCGGCTGCTGTAAGGGAGCTTCAACATCTTTAATTGTTAACCTAGTTGACATTTACGTCTCCGTCTGATTTTCCAGTTTCGTGCTGCAGGTCGTTAAGTCTGAAACAGGGGTTGTAGCAGGCGCGGTATAAGCGGTTTGAACCGGAGCGGTGCATCCGTTGCTGCAAGGCAATCATTATAAGAAGGGTGATTTTATATGACACAGGCTGTCATTGCATTCATCGGGGATCCCCATGCGCCCAATCAAGCACCCGCAAGGGCTGCCCAACGGATCAGCAAGCGGACGGCAACATATAAGACCAGCACCGAGGTCAGCCGCCGCAAAAGCGTTTCCGATAGGGCTTGCGCCCCAAGGCGCGAGCCGATTTGTCCGCCGATCAGCACGGCGGGGATAAGCATCCAGTAATCTGTCAGTTGCCCCAGTATTTGCAGATTGTCGAGCTTCATGGCCTGACCGAAAAGACCGCTGATGGAATTGACGAGAATAAACAGGCTGCAGGTGCCTGCAATGGCACGCGCCGTATCCCAGCGCATCAGATGCAGAATCGGGGCGAGAAAAATGCCGCCGCCGATGCCCACAAGGCCCGATAGAAAGCCCAAGGCCCCGCCGATGGCAGCATTGAGCCACGGATTGGATGGTTTTATGCTGGCTGTACCATCTGGTTTTTTTTGCAAAAGCATACGCAAGCCGGCGGCACTCAAGGACAGGCCCAGCAGCCCGATGAACACCATTTCAGAGACGGGCAAGCGCCCGCCCATCCATGCCAAGGGGATCGAGGTGACAAGAAATGGGGCGATTTTCTTCAGATGAAGATGGCCGCGTCTTCCAAACTGCCAAACCCCGCCCGCCACCACGATAATATTGCACAGCAAGGCGATGGCCGGGAGCAGCCGGTAATCGGTGCCGGAGAGTACCAGAAGCGCATTATAGGTGGAGCCGCCGCCAAACCCGACGGTGGCGTAAAGCAGGGCGGTTAGAAAAAAGGCGAATAATAAAAAAACCATGAGGATACACGCGCGGCTTGAAGGACTTGAAATCGGCGGCTCCACCCTTTCCGGGGCGCAGCAAAATTGCAAGGCCCATTTCCATGCCTGATTTGCGGCGGACGGCATAAACGGGATCTGCTAATTTCCCCTTATGATATACCCATGGTCTTCCAATGATGAACTTTATGACGCCCTTTTGAACCGCGCCGCCGATTATGATGGGCGGGCGTTTGTGGGGGTGACCTCTACGCAGATTTTTTGCCGTCTAAGCTGCCCGGCGCGGAAACCCAAACGTGAAAATTGTCTGTTTTTTGAAACGGTGGGAGCTTGTATGGAAGCGGGATTTCGACCCTGTAAACGATGTCGCCCTCTCGAGAGCGCTGCACAGGCCGACCCTTTGATTGCGCGCTTGCTTAAGGCTTTGGAGGCGCTGCCGGGTTATCGCTGGTCTGAGGCTGATCTGGTAAAAATGGGCCTTGACCTATCGACGGTGCGGCGCCGTTTCAAACGGCAGTTTGGTGTGACATTTCTGGAAATGGCACGGCTGCGGCGTGTACAAGACGGGGTGGAGACACTGGCCCGTGGCGGACGGGTGATCGATGCGCAATTGGATGCCGGGTTTGACTCCGCCAGTGGATTTCGCACAGCCTTTGCACGCTTGCTGGGCGATCCTTTGAGCCAATTTTCCAATCAATCCCTTTTGAAAGCCGACTGGATCAAAACGCCTCTTGGGCCAATGATCGCGGTCAGTGACAAAAGAAGCCTGCATCTTTTGGAGTTTTTTGATCGCAAGGCCCTGCCCAATGAACTGAAAAAATTGCGTAAGGCGGTGCGCGGAGATCTGGGCTTTGGGCGGTTTGATCCCATTGAACAGATACAGGGGGAGCTTAAGGCGTATTTTGAAGGGGAACTTTGCAGCTTCCAAACGCCGCTAACATTTTGGGGCAGCCCGTTTACAAAAAGTGTCTGGCAGGAACTACAACGCATCCCCATGGGGCAAACCCGCAGCTATAGTCAGATGGCAGCCTTGATCGGTCGGCCTTCTGCGGTGCGGGCGTTGGCGCGGGCCAATGGAGCGAACCAACTTGCCATTATTGTTCCTTGCCATCGGGTCATCGGAGCCGGGGGCGATCTCACTGGTTATGGCGGCGGCTTGTGGCGCAAACAAAAGCTGATCGATTTAGAACACCGCACTATGGCAGCATTCGATGCCTCCCTTCCAACGTCTCATGCCACTTGACCATGGTCTTGCCATAATGGCTTGGTCATGTGCGCCCCGCTTTGTGGTTTTTCCGAGGAAGGGCTATGGCAATTGCGTTGCCATTTGTTGGGCGCTATCTAAAGTGGCGAAAGAAACAAGATAATCGTGACCACTTATGAGCCGGGAATGAACTGCCCGCGCGATGATGTCCTTGCCACATATTTGTGACAGGGCGCGGTCGGCCAAGGGAGCATGGGACGCCATATGCAGACATTTCTTGTCACAGGTGGGGCCGGGTTTATCGGTGCGAATTTCGTTCATTTTTTAAAAGCGCATAATCCGGCAGCCCGGATCGTTTTGCTGGATGCGCTGACCTATGCCGGAAATCGGGCCAGTGTTGCCGATCTGGATGATGATGACGGGTTCATCTTCATAAAGGGCGATATTGGCGATTATGATCTAGTATGTGATTTGCTGTCCGATTATGCGGTGGATGCGGTGGTGCATTTCGCAGCGGAAAGCCATGTGGATCGGTCAATCCATAATCCCGATGCCTTTATCCAAACCAATGTGGTGGGCACGCACACATTATTACGTGCGGCTAAAAAAGTTTGGTTGGATACGGGTAGTGGCCGTCCGCATCGTTTCCACCATATTTCCACTGATGAAGTGTTCGGCTCTTTGGGGCCATCTGAGCCAGCCTTTCATGAAGGCACGCCTTATGCCCCCAATTCCCCTTATTCCGCATCGAAAGCGGCGTCAGACCATTTGGTGCGGGCTTATCACCATACCTATGGCCTTGATGTCACCATCAGCAATTGCTCCAACAATTACGGCCCCTACCAGTTTCCTGAAAAGCTGATTCCGCTGTTCTTGATCAATGCGCTTCATGGCAAGCCTTTGCCCGTTTATGGTGATGGTGCCAGTATCCGCGATTGGCTGCATGTGGAAGACCATTGCCGCGCTATCCACAAGATTTTGACGCAAGGCACATCTGGCGCGGTTTATGCTGTTGGTGGAAATTGCGAGTTGACCAATCTTGCACTGATTGACCAATTGTGCGCGGAGATCGACGCGGCTTTTGTCGCGCACCCTTCTTTGGCGGAGCGGTTTCCTGATGCGCCGCCGGTGAAGGGAAAGCCAACACAAAGCCTAAAGCGATTTGTCGAGGATCGTTTGGGCCATGACCGGCGCTATGCCATTGATGCGCGAAAGATAAAACGGGAATTGGGGTTTGATCCGGCTTATGATTTTACCAGCGGATTAAAGGCCACGATAAACTGGTATCTGGAACACGAATCCTGGTGGCGTGCCCTTTTGGATGGCCGTTATAACCAATGGATCGATAAACAATATATATCATGAGCGGCCTTTAAAGACCGCCGGAAAACAGGGTGCTCAAATATGACGGCAGACCATGTGGCAGGCCATGCGGATAATCGCGATATTTATGTACGCGATGTGATCTTGGCGCTGCGCCGACGCTGGATGTTGATCCTTGCAACAGTGATGGTGGTGGGCGCCATGGGCCTTGCCTATGCCATTTTCGCAAAACCGCTTTATACGGCATCGGCGATCATTCAGCCTGCGACATCAGAGGAAGCGGGGGGAGCGTTTTCCTCGCTTGCCAGCCAGTTTGGTGGGGCCACGTCCTTGGCCGGGATCACTCTTGACGGGGGGGATGCGGAAGCGCAGGCCAATATGGCGATTTTGAAATCGCGAGAATTTTCCATGCGCTTTATCGCGCAAAATGATCTCATGCCCTATCTGTTTCACGAGCGATGGAACCCGGAAACACAGGATTGGCGAAGCGGTGAACCGGGGCTTCTTGCGCGCATGATTGGTGGTCTGTCGCATTTGATTGCCCGTCTGTCGGAGGATGAAGGCTGGCGTCCTCCCAGTTCCATTCCAAGCGATTGGGATGCCTTTAATATCTTCGATAAAAAGGTGCGGCATTTGCGGGAAGATACGGAAACCGGCTTGATTACCGTGTCTTTTGTGGTGCGGAACCCTGAATTGGCTGCCAAATGGACCAATGCCTTTGTGGCGCAGGCCAATGCTGAAATTCGGGCGCGGACCGTGAGCGAATCCAGCCGTGCCATTTCTTTTCTGCGCGAAGAAATTCAAAAAACATCCGTGGCCGGCGTCCAAGATACGATCTATGGCTTGATGCAAAGCCAGTTGGAACGGGTGATGTTTGCAAATTCTCGCCCCGATTATGCCTTTAAGGTGATTGATAAAGCTGTACCGCCTGAAGACCGCTCGCACCCCAAACGGCCATTGATTGTGTTGCTTTCACTCTTTTTTGGCCTGGCGCTGGGGGGCTGTTTGGCTTTGGGGGTTGAAGCCTTTCGGGGGGCATTCTCTCGTGTTTGATCCCGGCTTGGCCATAAACAGGGTTTTGTAATGGCAAGGGAGAACCGTTTCGCCGGGTTGAAACGCTGGGTTGCGCGACAAAGTGACGAGCATTTGAGTGAGGTTCTCTCGGGCGCCGCGATCACCTTCGGCGTGAAGATTGCCGGCGTGGGCCTGATGTTTTTGTTCAATGTTCTGGCGGCACGCCTTTTGGGCGTGGCGGATACGGGCCTGTTTTTTCTGGCGCTAACGGTTTTGCAAGTGGGGGCGACCGTGGCGCTTTGGGGGCTTGATAGTGCCACATTGCGTTATGTGGCGGGCTTTGCCGCCAATGGGCGCTGGAATGATGTGCGGGCCGTGTTGTCGCGGGCTGTGATCTTGGCGCTTTCGATATCCGTACTTCTGGCGGTTTTGGTATTTTTTTCAGCCCCCTTCCTGGCTATCCGGATTTTTCACGAACCCGCGCTCGAAGTCTCTTTGAGAATCGTTGCCATTGCTTTGCCGGTTCTGGCGATTTTGCCGATATTTGTGGAAGGCCTGAAAGGCTTGAAAAAGATCTTGCTTCGCAAATTCTGCAAGGCGTGATTTTACCTGTCTTTGCCCTTTTGGGGCTGTTCTTGCTTGCCGGGGATTATGGAGCAAGCGGAGCGGTCATGGCTTATATATTGTCGGCGCTGATGGCCCTCCTTCTGGGCTGGGGGTTTTGGCATTGGCAGCTTTCGCGGCAGGGCAAGGGGGGGAATACGCATTTTTCATATAGCCAGTTGCTTCGTTCCGCGGGGCCATTGGGGGGCATTTCGGTCTTGCATCTGTTGATGCAATGGGTGCCTTTATTGGCCTTGGGGGCGTTCGGGACCAGTGCAGAGGTGGGGCTGTTCGGTGTTGCTATTCGTACGGCGACCTTGACCAGCTTGTTGCTGGTGGCGGTGAACAGCATTGCCGCCCCGAAATTTGCCGCCCTTTGGGCAAAAGGGGATCATGATGCGCTTCAGACATTAGCGGTTAAATCCACGGCGCTTATAACCCTTTTGGCGGCGCCTATCCTGTTGTGCTTCATTCTTTTTCCGTCTTTTGTCTTGGGGTTGTTCGGCGGGGATTTCAAAGATGGTGCCACAGCGCTTTCAATCTTGGCGGTGGGACAGTTTGTTAATGCGGCTACAGGTTCGGTGGGGTTTTTGCTCATCATGACCGGCCATGAACGCCAGCTTTGGAAGTCGGTGGCGCTGGCAGCTCTTTCGGCGTTGCTGATGTCAGGCTTGATCATGGGCGGAGCGGGGCTGACAATGGCGGCCTTGGCGGTGGCAGTGCCTTTGGCCTTGCAAAATATTCTATCGTCTTTTTATGTCATGCGTTATTTGCGCATTGTGCCGTGCAACTATTCCCTCCTTTTTCGTTGAGAGCTTTTGTGGCATGCGTGAACAGTCTCCTGTTATTTTTATCGGAATGCATCGTTCGGGCACCAGTATGCTTGGACGGGTTCTGGAGCGCTTGGGTCTTTTTGTGGGAGCGCATAAGGAAGGCAATAATGAAGCTGTGTTCTTTTTGAAGTTGAACACATGGCTGCTGGAGCAATGCGGTGGCCGCTGGGATTATCCGCAACCGATCCATGACCTTTGGGATAATGAGGTTCTTTTAGGCTGGGTGGAACGTTATGTGCGTGATCAGATGAATGGGCCGCGTGCGTTGCATTTTCTGGGATTGAAGCGATATTTGAAATATCGGAAAATCTGCAATCTACAAGAACCATGGGGCTGGAAAGACCCGCGCAACAGCTTCACATTGCCGCTTTGGCTACGCCTGTTTCCCGACGCTCGTGTCATTCATATACGGCGGCATGGGGTGGATGTCGCACAAAGCCTTGCGGTGCGGGGTGCGAAGGGACTGACAACGATCAGTCAACATTATCTGAAGTATCGTGCCCTTGCCGCACTCCGGCCTAAACGGAGTGGGTTTATGGAATCACCGCGCTGCGCGAAGATTGAAGGTGGCTTTAGCCTTTGGGCCGAGTATTTGCAGGAAGTAGAACGTCAGCTTCAGACCCTGCCCGATCATCAAAAGCTGGACATCGTGTATGAAGAGTTTTTAGCCGATCCTTTCGCTATCATTGAACGAGCCGCAGAGTTTTGTTCTCTGGAATGTGATGAAAAAGCTATAAAATCTAGCGTTTTGGATATTCGTCCATCGCGGGCTTTGTCTTTTAGGAAGGATGCCAAGCTGCGATTATTTGCGGATGTAAATTCTAGCACCCTTAGAGCTTTTGGATATTAAAATATATATTATGAATATATAGAAAATATTGCCATGAAATTCACTATTTTTACGCCAACTTATAATAGAAAAAATTTGATTTATAATGTTTATGAATCTCTTTTGGCGCAATCCTATAAAAATTTCGAATGGATTATTATTGATGATGGGTCAACTGATGGTACAGATGAGTATGTGCAGAGATTAATCAAAGAAGATAAGATATATATAAAATATCATCTGAAGAAAAATGGTGGACCTCATACGGCTCATAATAAAGCACTGGATCTTGCGCAGGGGGACTTGTTTTTAAGATTTGATTCTGATGATAGATGTGTTCCGGAAACCCTTGCGACTTTTCTGAAATATTGGGATGAGCTCTCTCCTGAAGAGAAGCAGGAATTTTCTGGAATCAGCTGTCTCTGTATGGATCGGGACGGAAACATTGTCGGTGATCGTTATCCTGAGAACAAATTTATTGCGACCATCTCTGACCTTAAGAACTTTAAGGGCGAAAAATGGGGGTTCCATCGCACGGATGTGCTGCGCAAATTCCCTTTTCCCGTATTTGAAGGGAGAATTTTATTGCGGAAGCCATTGTGTGGGACCAAATTCGTCTAAAGTATAAAATACTTTGTGTGAATGAGCCGCTAAGGATTTATGAGCTGTCCGAGGGAAGCTTGAGCGATAAGATGGCGAAAATTCGCTATCAAAGTCCGAATGGAACACTTTTGTACTATCGTACAGTGCTATCACTTCCGGTTTCCAAGGGCCAGCTATTGCGGGCGGCAATAAATTATTCGCGATTTGGCTTTGGGGCAGGGCGGTCGCCGATAAGACTGTTAAGCAAAACCCCCAAGAAAATTCTAATAGCCTTGATGATGCCATTTGGATTGCTGGCACATATCAAGGACCGGCTTGGCAAGGCGTTATGATGAGTGGCCTTCTGGTGGCTTTGGTGGGGACCTTTGTTTTTGGCATCTTGATGGCCGTCAGCCTTTATGCCGGACGATCATGGTTTCATCCCGCTGTTGCCTGGAATGGCATTTGGTTTGTGGTGTTCGCCTTCATGTGCTTTGCGCAAATGTGGCTTTACCCGGTTTCTTGGGAGGCATTGGGTATTTTTGTGGCTGGCGCGCTTTATTTCTCATTTGGTTCGGCTTTGGGAAGCATGCGCTGGCGACGCCAAAGCCCCGTTAGCTCATCCCCATTACAGGTGCAAACCGTTTATGAAAGCGATCGAATTTTGCTGATGGGTTTGCTGATGCTGCTCATCATCGGGATGCCATTCTATATCCGCCATATCATGTCTTTCTCGACGGCCACGCCTTTTTCACCACTGTTTTTCCTTGAGGTGCGCCAGGGCATGCTGGATGAAGCGCAAAACCAGTCTCGAGGAGCTTTTGTGGGCAATCTGGTGGTTTTGTCCACGTTCGGAACGCTGATTGCTCTAGCTGTCACACAAGGGGGCCGCCGGTGGCGACTGCTGATCGCCGTGTTGTTTGGCCTTGCCGTTGTTTATAATCTTCTTACGGCGGCCAAGGGGGGGCTATTGAGCCTATTGGTCGGGGCTTTTGCCGTTTATGGGCTGACCCAAAAACGGTTGCCGGTCAAGGCGTTGATTGTTCTGACAATGTTTGTTTTGGTAGCATTCGGAGCGATTACTGTGCTGCGCAGTGCTGTTTCGGCCGGAGGGAATATATCTTACCTGGAGGCGGCAAGTCTTACCGGGCAGACCTTTTTGAATTATCTGACCACTGGTCCTGTGGCGTTCAGTCTTTATCTGGACGGGTTCGAGGTCATTCCAGAAGTGAAAGGGCCGTGGGAGTTTTTCATCCGGGTTATCAATTATTTCGGGAGTTTCTTTCCCGCCCCCAATCCACCGGGAAAGTTTATCGAGGTGGGGCCGGGCCTTCATGGTTATAACACTTATACGATTTATTTTTTCTATTATCCCCATTATGGCCTTGCGGGGGTTTGTATCTTTACCTTTTTTATCGGCCTGATTGCCGGTGCTGTGTATAAAATGGCACAATCCAATCAACTGATCTGGGTTTCGTTTTATTCCATGCTGTTTTTTGGTGTGATTTTAAGCATTCTTGCTGATTCTTTGCTGACCGCGCTCAACCCGATGATCAAGCTGGCTTTATTGGGGCTTGTTTTCACGATGGCGCGGCGCATCCGGTTATTCGACCCCACTGCACGCGCTTCAAGGCTGGGCACGCAAGCACTATCAAGAGCATAAGGCCCGTTTCTATGACATTGCATCCCTTGAATATTGCCGCTTTCACAGGTGGCCAATCCGTCCCCAGCGCCCGCTTTCGGGTGCGGCAATATATCGAGCCTTTGAAGCCCCTTGCATGCAGGGTGGATGAATTTCCTTCAAAGGCCGGGCAATATCCCCCTGAGATGCAGTGGAAACGCCCATTCTGGTTGGCGCAAAACCTGATCGAGCGCTTGCCATCTGTTTTAAAATCACGGCGCTATGACCTTATCCTTTTCCAACGGGAGTTGGTGAGTACGCTTTTGACCTTGGAGCCTTATTTTGCAGGGCCGCGCATTCTGGATGTGGATGATGCCATTTGGCTGCATAAGCGCGGCGGTTTTGCTGCCAAATTGGCGCGGCGCTGTGAAGCAGTGATTTGCGGCAACAGTTTTTTACAAAACTATTTCGCTGATTTGGGGTGCAAGACCTTTCTTTTGCCCACGGCGGTGGATACCAAGAGATTTTCACCCAAAAGCGATGAGGGCACGGAGGCGCTTGTCATTGGTTGGTCGGGGTCCAGTGCTAACCTCATTCAGTTGGAGCGGCTGGAACCGGCTCTGGCGATGGTCCTGGAGACATATAAAACCGCAAAACTCCGGGTGATTTGTGACCGTCCCCCCAATTTCAGCAATCTTTCTGCCGAAAAAGTGGAGTTCATTCGCTGGTCCCCTGATATTGAGGTTGCGGCGCTACAGGATCTCAGTGTTGGTTTGATGCCCATCGAGGACACTGATTGGTCGCGGGGCAAATGCTCTTATAAAATGCTCACCTATATGGCTTGTGGCCTGCCGGTGGTGGTCAGCCCGGTTGGAATGAATGCCGAAGTGCTGGCCTTGGGGGATATTGGCTTTGGCGCACGGTCCCATGCGGAGTGGACAGAAGGGCTGGATACATTGCTGGCCGATCGGACATTAAGAGCCAGGATGGGCAAGACGGGGCGCAAATTGGCTGTTCAGAATTTCAGTCTGGATCATCTTTCCGTGCGGCTTGCCGATATTTTTCGCTCTGTCTCTGGTTGAAAAGAAAGCGCTTTTTGCGATGGCCTCTTCAAAGTCTGTCCTGCATATCATCACCGGACTTGGTCGCGGTGGGGCAGAGCATATGCTTTATAAGCTGTTGTCCGCTATGGATGGCAATCTGGCCAATCATCACGTGTTGTCGCTTGGCAGCGGCGGGCCATATGCCGAGAAAATCCGTGCACTTGGCATCCCGGTTCATGAACTGGGCATGCGCATGGGGCGGCCAAATCCAATGCACCTGCTGCGATTGCGCGGGCTCGTCCGGAAACTGAACCCTGATCTTGTGCATGGCTGGATGTATCATGGCATTCTTGCCGCCCGGTTGGCAGCGCAAGGCCGTCCTGTGGTGGCGGGGGTCAGGCAGTCTCTCTATCGGTTGGCCGATGAAAAATTTGCCACCCGCCTGGTTATTCGGGTTGTGGCAAGCCTGAGTCCATCGCTGGCGGCGCTCACTTATAATGCCCATCTCAGTCTGGACCAGCACAGAGATATCGGATTCAGTTCTAAAAAAGCCTGTGTGATCCCCAATGGCTTCGATCCGGACCGTTTACGGCCAGATCCGAAAGTGGGGGCAAGACTGCGGGCAGAGCTGGTATTCAACCGGATGCCTTTGTTGTTCTTCATGCGGCACGCTTTCATCCGATGAAAGACCATAAAAGCCTGTTGCAGGCGATCGCGCGGCTCAAAGACCAAAAGATGGTCTTTCTTCTGGCCGGAACGCAGGTGGATGCTGGCAATCCGGCTTTGAGCGGCTTACAGGATGATCGTGTCTATTTGCTTGGGGAGCGGGATGACATTGCGGATCTGATGACCGTTGCGGATTGTCTGGTCAATTCTTCATGGAGTGAAGCATTTCCCAATGTTTTGGGGGAGGCCATGGCTTGTGGTCTTCCGGCCATTGCAACAGATGTGGGGGAATCGGCTGCAGTGCTTGGGGAAACCGGGCTGGTTGTGCCACCCCGCGATCCCGAAGCGCTGGCCAAGGCCCTTGTCCAGATGAAAGATATGCCACAAGAACAACGCATTGATATGGGAAAGCGTGCCCGGCAAAGGGTGATCGGGGCATTCAGTCTGTCAAAAGTGGCTTCGGATTATCTGGCCCTATATCAAGATATTCTGGATGTCGACAGCCAACGGTAGACCGAAAGATGTTCAAGAAAAGGAATTCTTAGCCCATGTGCGGAATCGCGGGGTTTATCAATTGGCAGGGCGTTCCGGATGGGAGCGCGCAGATTTTGCGCACCATGACAGATGCGGTGCGCCATCGCGGTCCCGATGATGAGGGGCAGTGGTTGGATGCAGAGGCGGGGGTAGGGCTCGGCCATCGCCGTCTTTCGATCCTTGATCTGTCGCCTGCTGGCCATCAGCCCATGATCTCTGCCTCCGGGCGCTATGTGTTGGTTTATAATGGCGAGATTTATAATCATCATGCGCTGAGGTCGGCACTAGGGGAGCAAGGCAACGCACCGGCATGGCGCGGTCATTCGGACACAGAAACGCTGCTGGCCGTGGTCGAGGCGGTGGGGGTACAAAAGGCGATAGCGCAGATCAATGGCATGTTTGCCTTTGCCTTATGGGATCGGCAGGAGCGCAGCTTGTTGCTGGCCCGCGACCGGTTGGGGGAAAAGCCGCTTTATTATGGATTTGCGGCAGATGGCACCTTCCTTTTTGGCTCGGAATTGAAATCTCTTGTGGTCTGGCCCGGTTTTCAAAAAACCGTCGATCGCGAGCTTGGCAGCTTATGTGCGGTATAATTATGTCCCGGCTCCTTGGTCCATTTGGCAGGGCATCCGGAAATTGCCACCTGCCCATTGCGTGATTTTAAAGGCAGGGGAGCAAGCCTTGCCGCCCCCACAAGCCTATTGGGATTTTCAAAAGATCGCCCATGAGGGGGCTTTGAATCCCCTGCCTGTGAGGCGGGGCTTGTGGACCGGCTTGAAACATTGTTGATGGACAGTGTGGGCCGTCGGATGGAAGCGGATGTGCCTTTGGGGGCTTTTTTGTCCGGCGGCATTGATAGCTCTACCATTGTGGCCTTGATGCAGGCGCAATCTGCGCAAAAGGTGCGCACCTTTTCCATCGGGTTCCATGAAAGCGGCTATAATGAAGCCACCTATGCCAAAGAGGTGGCGCATCATTTGGGAACCGATCATACGGAGTTATATATCACGGCCCAACAGGCGCAGGATGTTATCCCGAGTCTTCCACAGATATGGGACGAACCCTTTGCCGATAGCTCGCAAATTCCCACATATTTATTGAGCAAAATGACCCGTGCCCATGTGACAGTAAGCCTGTCTGGCGACGGGGGGGATGAGTTGTTTGGTGGGTATCATCGCTATTTCCAAACCATGCGTTTGAAAGCGGCGCTTGGCCGGGCTCCCCAATTCAGCCGCGAAATTGCCGCACGGTTCTTGCGTACGAATTTTGCCGGTCATGTGGCTTCTGGTGTCAATCGGCTTTTACCCAAAGCATATCGCCAAGCCGCTTTGCGAGATCGCCTGCCAAAACTTTCTACCTTTCTGGAATATTCTGATGGGATGCAGATCTATCGGGATTTGATCTCCCATTGGAAAGATCCCGGTGCTGTGGTTCTTGGAGGCAAAGATCCCCGCTCACAAGAGTTCGATATGGTGCCGGATTTCCCTGATTTCCGTCAGGCGATGATGTACCTCGACACGCTGGGTTATCTACCGGATGATATTTTAACGAAGGTGGATCGCGCCAGCATGGCTTCTAGCCTGGAGGCGCGGGTTCCTTTCCTTGACCACATGGTGGTGGAATTTGCTTGGCAACTGCCTATGAGCGCCAAAATTAAAGATGGGGCAGGCAAGCATATCCTGCGCGAGGTACTGTATCGCCATGTGCCGCAAAAGCTTATTGATCGTCCCAAAATGGGCTTTGGGGTTCCCATTGATGATTGGCTGCGCGGCCCCTTGCGGGATTGGGCGGAAGATCTGCTGGATGAAAAGCAGCTGCGCGAGGATGGCTTTTTCGATCCCGCCCCGATCCGCAAGCTGTGGCAAGAACATCTGTCGGGTGGCCGGCGCTGGCACTATCATTTGTGGGATATTCTGATGTTTCAGGCATGGTGGCGGCACCAATCCGATCCGTCGCCGAAAAAAATCCGAGAGCAGGATCATCGTGTCTCAACGTTTTCATAAAACCGCCGTCGCCTCGCAGCATATTTCCGGTGCAGGGATCCGTTCTATGGCGATCATCTCCAATCAGGCGCGGTCGATGATCAATTTTCGCGGCCCTTTGATACGGGCGATGGCGGCTCAGGGCGTGCGGGTTTATGCACTGGCTCCCGATTTTGATGCACAATCGGAGCAAGCCATTGCCAAACTGGGCGCAAAACCTGTCCGTTATTCGCTTGATCGTGCAGGGATGCGGCCCTTCCGGGATTTGCTGGATATGCTGCGATTGGCGCGGTTGCTCAGGCGTTTGAAGCCCGATGCCAGTTTTGGTTATTTCATCAAGCCGGTGATCTATGGCAGCCTTGCCGCTTGGCTGGCGGGCGTACCGCACCGCTTTGCGATGGTGGCGGGGCTTGGCTATGTCTTTATTCCGCCCGCGGGAAAAGAAAGGCTGAATCGCCATTTGTTGCGTGGTATCGTTTCGGGTCTGTATCGAATTGCTTTTGGCCGCTGCGAGCGGGTGTTTTTTCAAAATGACGATGACCTTGGGCACTTTGTGAGCCGTGGTCATCTGGCTGAAAAGAAGGCACTCAATGTGCATGGCACAGGGGTTTATCTCGACCAATATGCCTATGCTCCGCTCCCTTCTGGTGATACGCCCCCGATCTTTCTTCTGGTGGCGCGTTTGTTGCAGGAAAAAGGCGTTTATGAATTTGTCGATGCGGCCCGTTTGGTGAAATCCCGCTATCCCGATGCCCGCTTTGTTTTGTTGGGGGGGCTGGACGACAATCCGGGCTCCCTGACGCAAGACACGGTGCTTTCTTGGGTGCAGGAGGGGGTGGTGGAATGGCCGGGGGCTGTTGCGGATGTGCGCCCTTGGCTGACGGCATCTTCCGTGTTCGTTCTGCCAAGCTGGCGCGAGGGGTTGCCGCGGTCCACCACCGAGGCCCTTGCCACCGGTCGGGCCATTGTGACAACCGATGTACCGGGCTGCCGCGATACGGTGGAAGAAGGCGTGAACGGGTTTCTGGTGCCGGTGCGGGATCCTGAGGCTTTGGCCGATGCCATGATTCGCTTTATTGAACAGCCCGAACTTTGCGTCACAATGGGCCGGGAAAGCCGCCATATGGCCGAAGAGCGCTTTGATGTGCACAAGATCAACCGCCATATATTGACGGCGATGGGCATTGCCACAGACCGCGAGGGCGTTTAGGCGCCGCGCTGTGGCGCATCCACAATGCGGGTTTCGCAAAAAGGCGCTGTGACGATGATGGTCTTGTTGCGGCCTGACGGGGCAAAAATCTGAAGTTCCCCGCCGGAGCACAAGCCCATGGCCGAGACGATCAGCGTGCCATTTGTGCGCACCGTCCAGCCCGGGTCCAGCTCGAACGTGCCTTGTGCAAGGCCATCATCTTGTTCTTGCAAGGCGCTGCCATAGCGGATCGTCCGGCCATCCAATCGGGCGCGCATGGGGGCTTCGCGCATTTGGGTGGCGATAGATTCGGCCATTTCGATCAGCTTGCCGCTTTCTATACGGGCGGTGAATTGCGGTGCGGCAAGGCCGAGAATCAGCCCCATAATGGCCAGAGCCACCAGCATTTCAAACAGCGTAAAGCCCCTTTGCAAGGGCTTTTTGTGCCTAGCGTGTGGAGGATATATCCGCATTCAGGCCTTCACCCCCTTCGGCATTATCGGGGCCATAGCTATAGACTTCAGCGACGCCGCCCGGTGTGTCCGGCAGCCGGTAGCGGTAAGGGTTTTTCCACGGATCAAGCGGCACCGAGCCATCCAGATACGGACCGAACCAGCTGGCGCGAAGGGCGGGATCTTCGGGCGGTGTCACCAAAAGAGAAAGTCCTTCCTGTTCGGTGGGATAGCGGCCCAGATCAATGCGCATGGTATCGAGCGCGGTGCGCAACATGCGGACCTGCGCCTGCGCGGTTGTTACCTTAGAGCTATCGAGCTGGCCAAACAGGCGCGGCCCCACAAGGGTGGCAAGCACCGCGATGATGGCAATAACGATCAGCATTTCAAGCAAAGTGAATCCGCTTTGCCCGATGCGTGTCGAACGGGTATCGGGGCGCAGGTTTTTTCTCCGGCGCATGGGGCTGATCTCCCTTGGGGTCATGGCTTAGATCTCGAATTGATAAAGGCTTGTCATGGCCAGCACAATGCCGACCACCAAAGTACCCACCACCAGCGATATAAGCAAAATGGCCACCGGCTCGGCAAGGGCTGTGATGCGTTTGGCGCGTTCGCGGGCGTCATCATCCAGAATATCGCTCATGAACACCAGCATCCGGTCGAGGGCGGCGGCCTGCCTGCCTGTGCGCAACAGATCGGTGAAGGTGGGATCAAGGGCAACGCCATTGGACAGGGCTTCATCCAGCGGCTCCCCTGCGCGGACGGCGCGGCGGGCTTCTTTCAATCCTTGGGAAAAGGCGGGGCTGGTGACAGACCGGGCCGCCAGATCGAAGGCTGCAAGCAGTGGTGCGCCATTGCGCATGGCGATGCCCATGGTGCGGGCCCAATTGGCCAGTTGCGCCCGGCGTAGAAAGGGCCCCACAACCGGGGTGCGGTCCAACAGGGCTTTGAAGCGGGCGCGGGCATCGCGCGATCGGGTGAAGCCAAGCACGCCGCTCAACAGCACAATGGCACCGATGCCGATGGCCAAAGTGTGAGTGCGAAATACTGCCGATGCCGACAAAACCATTTTAGAGATCAGCGGCAGTTTTGAATAATCATCTCCGATCATGGCTTCAAACTGAGGCACCACCACAAGGAACATGAAGATGGTGATGGCAACGCCCGTGGCGGCCAGAAAGGCGGGATAGGTGAGGGCGGAGCGGATTTCACGGCGGAGGGCTTCTTCTTGTTCCATGCGCTGGGCGGCATCGCTAAGCGCATCGGCAAGGCCGCCGGTTTGTTCGCCCAATTCCGCCAATTGCGAAAGATAGGGGGGAAGTCCGGCATATTGGCGGCGATGGCTTGCGACAGGCGTTCACCGGCGCGTAAGCCCTGCCGGATTTTAAGGCTGCGGGCGCGCAATTCGGGATGTCCATTGCGCGACAGGCTTTCCATGCAATCCAGAAGCGGCAAGCCAGCGGCCAAAAGCGTTGCCATTTGCCGGACATAGCGGGCACGGGCTTTGGCATTCAGGCGGCTTGTCAGCCGGCCTAGAAAGGGCAGGCCGGTGGTGGTGGCGGGCTTGATGAAAAACGGCTCCAGCCCTTTTTCCACCAGCTTGCGATAGGCATCGCGTTCGTTCGCGGCTTCGATGTGGCCGGTGAGCACCACACCATCGGATTTCATGGATTTGTGTTTATAGTCTGCCATTTCGGTGCTGCTATTCCGCCATGACCGAGGCACCCACCACCCGCATCACTTCTTGCAGTGTGGTTTCCCCTGCGCGGGCTTTTTCCGCCCCGTCTTCCAGCAGGGTCATGAAGCCGCGCTTGCGGGCGAGCTGTGTCATTTCCCCCAAGGGCTGGCCTTGGGAAATGGCATCGGCCAGAGCGCCATCAATGGCGGCGATTTCAAACAAGGCCAAGCGGCCCAGATAGCCGGTATTGGAACAGGCATCGCAGCCCCGCGTGGTGCGCCAGCGGGCTTTGTTTCCCGTCAGGCTTTGCGCCAATGCAGGGCAATCGCGGGCAAGGCGCTCTATAAAGCTGTTTTGTTCGGTGATGCGGGCTTTGTCTGTTTCTTCCATGGCGCAATGGGGGCACAGGCGGCGCACCAGCCTTTGGGCGGCGGTTCCCAAAAGGGCCGAGGCCACCAAAAACGGCTCAAGCCCCAGATCCACAAGGCGCGGAATGGCGGCCAAGGCGGAATTGGTGTGCAAGGTGGAGAGAACCAAATGGCCGGTAAGAGCGGCTTGGGCGGCAATGGCGGCGGTTTCGCCATCGCGGATTTCCCCCACCATGATCACATCGGGATCCTGACGCAAAATGGCGCGCAATCCACGGGCGAAATCATAACCGATTTCGGCCTTTGTCTGGATTTGCGACACGCCTTCCATATCATATTCCACCGGATCTTCGATGGTGATGATCTTGCGGATGCCATCATTCACCGTTTCCAGAGCGCGGTAAAGCGTGGTGGATTTCCCCGATCCCGTGGGGCCGGTGACAAGGATGATGCCGTGATTTTCGCGCAAAAGCCCATCCAGAACAGACCGCGCCCGGCCCCGCAGGCCAAGGCCGGAAAGATCAAGCAAGGTGCGTTGTTTGCGCAAAAGCCGCAACACAAGCCCTTCGCCCCAGGATGTGGGCAGCGACGACACGCGCAAATCCACATCTTCGCCGGAAACGCGAATGGTTTGGCGGCCATCTTGCGGCAGGCGGCGTTCGGCAATATCCATGCCCGAAAGCAGTTTGACGCGGGAAACAACGGCATCGAACCGGCGGCGCGGCTGGGTGGATTTTATATGCAAAACCCCGTCGATGCGGCTGCGAACCTGAAACATATGTTCGGACGGTTCGATATGGATATCCGAAGCCCCTTCCTGCAGGGCCTGACTGAAAATGGTATTGACGAAATCGATCACCGGCGCTTCTTCGGCCATTTCCCGCAAGCGCGCTGCATCGGCTTCTTCATCATCCACGCCTGCCTTATCGCCATTGCGATCATGGTGGGAAAGCAGGCTGTCGATCATGGCATTGGGGGCAAGGAAATAGCGCACGTTTTTGCAGCGGCTTTCCAGCAGTTCCATAATATCGGGATCAAGGCTGTTGCGCGGCGCGGCGCAGATCACATCCGTTTGCCACAGATGGTCTTCATCGCTGTTTTCCGGATCTGCGGGCAGGCACCAGATGGGCGCAGCGCTTTGGGTGATCCAGCTTGGCGGCAGATCAAGCATTTGGCTGGCAGCGATGCAGGCTGCGGCATCGGGCGCAGTGGCCGCGGTTAGAACGGGCAGGTCAAGCTGCTGCGACAGGGCGGCCAGAAGATCGGTTTCGCTGATGGCCCCAAGGCGCACCAAAGCCTGACCGAACAAGCCGCCCACTTCGCGCTGAAAGGCATCGGCCTGCGCCCTGTCCTGAGCTGTGATCAGGCCTTGTTCTGCCAAAATGTCGCCGATTCGTCGATGGTCCATAATGCCCTTGATGATCGCTATCTTCTTGGATGTTGTAGTGGATCAGCGGGTGTGGGCCAAGCCCTTCCTTTTGCATCGGTTCCGGGGGTGTGGCTTTTTGCGTTATCATCGGGCTTGCGCCTTTTCTTTCGTCATTCCCGGGCTTGACCCGGGAATCCAGACTTTTGTTGGTGGAGGGTGGCGGCGCTGCC